>CAVAQB010000050.1:0-10701 GCA_963590725.1 Anaeroplasmataceae bacterium
ATTATAACGCCCCCCCACATTTGTCAATTATATGTATTATTCTTTTGATATGTGTTACAAAATTTTGTGCTAGCACCTATTAAAAAGTGCGCAAGAATTCCATAAAAATAAATAAAAGACAAGTATCTCTACTTGCCTTCATTAATAAATACTAATCTATTATCCTTAAAATAATTTCTTATTCTCTTACTGTTAGATAAATAAGATAAATAGCTTCTTACTGTAGATAAGATTAACATATATTTGTTATAAGATATCCTCAATTTATAATAATCGAAAATATGTGATGTGCATTCAGTACAATTATGTTCTTCACAAAGATAATCTAATAATACATTAATTATTTCTAAAATCTTATTTCTATTAAATTCTACTACTGGCTTAATATTTGTAGTTTTTTCTGAATGAGATGGAACTACAATATTGCCATCAAGTGATTCTACAAAATCAAGTGAATCAAGATATCCTTTCACATCATAGATTAATAAAATATGAGCTCTTTCAACTAAGTCTATTGAGCCTAATGTATCAGCCACAAAATATACATCATCTGGTGTTTTAAGTCCTATCATGCCCCAATGATGTCCTGGTAAATGAAACCATTCTAATTCTGATGGAATTTCTTCTAATGCATATATTTCATCATTCATATCAATATGCATTAATTTCCCATCATATTCATCAAGAGGATATCCTCCATATAAAAATCCTATATCAAGTTTTGGATCTCTAAAAAATCCTCTTTCAACTTTAGAGGCTATCATCTTACAATTAGTTTTATTATAGATATATTCCCAACCTCCAGCATGGTCAGCATGGCAATGTGAAAATATTAGATGGGTAACTTTCATATTATTATCAATAAGTGTTTTATATATATGTGGTCCATCTTCTTCTGTACCACAGTCAAATAGAACAACTTCGTTTTTATCATTTAGCTTATAAACACCACAATTAGTATTACAATCAATATAATATGTATTTCCCTTTAGATGATGTAAATCATACATTTTCTAATCTCCTTTAAATCTAAAAAAGCCTTGAAAGGCTTTTTATTAGTTAGATAATCCTTGCATAACATAGATGTATGCTTCTGCGCATAATCCAAATAATGCCATTGATATAATCATTAACGCTGAAATTACTCCAACAAGAGGTAATCTATCTTTTGTAGAAATATTATATTTCTTTTGTTCATCGCTAGATAATTTCTTAATAAATTTTTGTTGCTTGATATCATATATAATAAGAAATGGTAATACTACTACTGCGCCTAATGCGGCAAGTAAACCAAGATATGTATATTCTAATTCTACTACATCGTTTTTAAATGCTGTAGCTGATAATATAAATTGAATTATCATTACTACCACACCAAAATATCCTGAATATGCGACATATTTTTCAGCTTTAATATTTTCCTCTCTTGCGATCAATACAATGTATTTAACAATAAAATACATATGGCATGCGAATAGCGCAAGCGATAAAAGCATTACTAAATTGATTTGAACTAAAGTACCTGTTGTACCTAATAATATCATAATTAATTATCCTCCAACATATTATTAATTTCTTTAGCTAACTCCTCATATCCAGGTTTTCCAAGTAATGCGAACATATTCTTCTTATATGATTCTACACCTGGTTGGTTAAATGGATTTACTCCAATTGCGTATGCACTAAGTCCACAAGCATACATAAAGAAATATACCATATATCCATAATTAAATTCATCAAGTTTATCAATTTCTATAATTGATGTAGGAACTCCACCTGCGTAATGTGCAAGAGCGGTTGCGGTAAGGGCTTTATTATTAATCTCTGATATCTTCATACCTTTCAAGAAATCAAGCTTATCTAAATTCCCTTCCATTCCTGGAACATTTATTTCATACATAGGTTCTAAAATTTTAATGATTGTTTCCATTATATTTCTTTCACCATCTTGTATCATTTGCCCTATTGAGTGAAGATCTGTTGTAAAGACTGCGCCTGTTGGGAACATTCCCTTATGTCCCTTACCCTCAGATTCAGCAAATAGTTGTTTATACCACTCTATAAATCCTCTTACTTTAGGTTCAAACGCTGATAAGATTTCAATCTTATAGCCTTTCTTATACATCATGTAACGTAATTTCGCATATTGAAGTGAATTAGAATCACAACTCTTACATTCATTCATTGCGGATAATGCGCCATCCATTACTTTTTTAATATCAATTCCAGCTACTGCCATTGGAAGTAGTCCTACTGCAGTTAATACTGAATATCTTCCACCAATGTCATCTCTTATTTGAAACATTGGAATATTTTTTAATACGCATATATCATGAAGTATTCCCTTATCAAGATCAGTTGTAGCGTAAATACGTTCATATGCCATATCGCCATATTTCTTAGTTAATAAATCTAAGAATAATCTTGTAGCTACTGATGTTTCAGTAGTACTTCCACTCTTAGATATTACATTAATTGAAAAATCCTTATTTTGGATTTTGTTATAAATCTCATAAATATATGATGATGACATAGAATTACCAACAAAATATATTTCTATATTATCATCAAAATAAGGTCTTAAAAGTTCTATTGCAGATTTCGCTCCAAGATATGAACCACCAATTCCAAGAACTAGTAGCACATCTGATTCTTTTTTGATTTTTTCTGCAGTTTTTAAAATTTCATTAAACTCATCTTTATTATAATCGCTTGGTAGTGTTAACCATCCTAGGTAATCATTACCATCTCCGCTTTTAGAATCTAATACTTTTTTAGCTTCTAATATATCATTTAAAGCTTTATCGCTTTCCTCTTTTGTGTATAATCCCTTTGTGTATCTAAAATCTATTTTCATATCTATCTTTCTACCCCATCTAATATTGGACTATTTACATCCTCTACATTTACAACTCTTATTACCTCAGGAACCTCTTCCTTAAGCATATCCTCTATTCCATCATATAATGTTGAATTTTGATATCCACAATCAGCACAAGCCCCAAGTAATTGTATATACACTATTCCATCTTTATATCCAAGAAATTCTAAATCTCCACCCTCACCATTAATATATGGTCTGATTTTATTTAAAATTAATTCTACTTTATCTATTACTTCTCTAGTTTTGTTGTCCATTAGAATTTCCACCTTTGTTTTTATTCTTTTTGTGGTAATTATTATTTTGGAATGAATTATTATTCATTTGATTTTTATTTTGATTTGTTTTATTAAATCTATTGTTATTACTACTTCTTCTAATATCTTTTAAATCATCCTTATCATCCTTTAAATCAAGAGGAAGAGGGAATGTTTTAACTCTATTAATTCTATTCATATCTAATACTATATTAGGCTTTACATGCTTTGTTGATTCAAGTACTAAAGCATCTTTATCGTAGTTAACCTTTTCAATTGGAGTGACATGGTCATCACCTACAGTAAGTTCATTATTAGGGTTTTCTTTATAATATTCAAAAAGAGTTTTATATTCATCTTCATTAATTCTTCTTAAAATAAAAAATCCACATTTATATACGCAGGATTCTGCTAGATATTCAGGGATTTTTTTGTATGAATAATCTTTTGTATTAAACCCCTTTAAGCGTAATAGGTCAGATGCGATATCTCCAACTATGTAATCATAATTATCAAAGCATTCTTCTAAATACGCTTCTTCGAATTTTAAAATATCAAGGGCATCTCTTACGTTCTTTAAAACTTCGTAATATCCCTTAGTTGTCTTTATAACCATAATACCACCTTTACAATTATAACACAAAACATAATAATTTAACAATTATTAAGTTTACGCATTAAAAAAGCTCCATTTAGGAGCCATTTTTAAGTTATGATTTATCCTGTGTATCGTTTTAAGAGTTATCTTAATCTATCAATTCTTTAAAAGAAGTTGACACTTTAGTTTTGTCATTCTTATCTTCTTTCATCTTTTTGGCAAGTATCTCAACAAGTATTGGTAATGCGATACCAATAATAAGCGCGATAATAGATCCCACCCACATAAGAGCGCTATAAGAAATATCATATTCGCTACTATGAGTCGCAGACCAAATAATTGAAAATGGGGATGCCAAAATAAGACCTAAAATAAAGAAATATGTTTTATGTGGCGCCTTATTCAAAAGTATGCTCATTAGTTTAGAAATCAATAAAATACCTGTAACACAACCTATTGTAAATATTACCATTAATATAAATTCATCTAAGAAACCATCGCCAGATACAAAATTTTTCATTAATGTAGTACCTGATGTAAGAATTAGTGAATAATAGCCTAAAGCCATTAATGTAAGGCTTCCAGATATACCTGGAATAACCATTGTAGCGGCACTTATTAGCCCAACTATAAACACAAGCATTAGTGGCACAAAAGAAATCTCTAAAGTCTTTTCTGAACTAGATACCATTGGAATTATTACCATAATGGCTATCGCAGGGATTATAAATAAATAATTTAATTTCGATGTGTTTTCACAAACTGCACTCTTATATACATTTGGAATTGAACCAATAATAAGCCCTACAAAAAACATTATTGTTTGGAATGGGAATTTTTCTAAAAGGTACGCAATTGTAAACATTGCCACAACCATTCCTAGTACTAATCCAATTCCTAAAAATATTAAATCTTTAATTGATTTTATTGGATGTTTAGTTATATCTGATATATCATATATAACTCTATCATATATCTTAAGCATCACAGCCATAGTACCACCACTAAAGCCTGGAATAATATTTGAAACACCTATAAGCATTCCCTTAATTATATCTATTAACCATTTCATGTTACTAAATTTCCTTTCCCATAGGTACAATCATTCTTTTTTTAGGTGGAATATTTTCAACAAGGACAACTGCCTCAGAGGCAATTGCTTCCCCTCTTCCAACAAACCCCATATTCTCCCATGTAGTAGCTTTAACTGATACTTGATTTAAATTGATATTTAATATATTTGAAATGCTTTCTCTTATAGATTGTCTTATAGGTGAAATCTTTATATTTTGTGAATAGATGGTAAGATCTATATTATTAACCACATATCCTAAATCTAATACCTTTTGATAACACTCTTTTAAAATTCGCTTAGAATCCATGCCAAGTGTTTCTTCACTATTATCTGGGTAGAATGTACCAAGATCACCTAAAGCAAGTGAGCCCAGGAAAGCTTCAGCGACTGCGTGAAGCACAACATCGGCATCACTATGTCCTAAAAGCCCTAAATCTGATTTAACCTCTACTCCGCCAAGTATTAGTTTTCTATTTGGAACAAGCTTATGTGTATCCCATGCATGGCCAATACGTATCATAGTAAATCCTCCACATATTCTTTAATTTTAAAATCCTCAGGATTAGTAAATTTTATATTATATCTAGACCCTTTTACAATTGCGGGTTTATATCCTAAATACACCTCAAGATATGATATATCATCAGTAAGCAATTTATTATCACTAGTTGCCATATTATAAGCTTTTATATAATCTTTTTTATAAAGAGATTGAGGTGTTTGAACTACCACTAAATTACTTCTATCAATAACACCACTATTTTTATCCCTTACAGTATCTATCATAGGTATTCCTACATAAGCACACTTACTACCATTCATTGCCTCTAAAGAATCATCTATCATTCTTTTTGTAATAAATGGTCGTGCTGCGTCTTGTATAAGACATAATTCATTACTAGATGCCATTACTCCATTATATACAGATTCAGCTCTAGTTTTTCCACCCTTTACAATTTTTGCCTCAAGAGATAGTGATTTTACATATGGTATATCATCTTCTGCGCATACTAAAATAAGCTCAGCATCATAATTTTTAAACATGTCATATGAATACATAAATAAAGGCTTACCTTTTAATTCAAATAACGCCTTATTTTTTAGAAGACCTGATCTACTACCTGACCCTGCCATTACAATAATTGCCGAAAACAATCCCCTCACCTCGCAAATACAATATCAAGTTTTAAATCCCAAGGATCTGCCTTAAAATCAATATTATTTAACTCTTTATATGTAATACCTATCTTTAATCCTTTATATCCAGAAAGATATTTATCATAATATCCCTTGCCATACCCTATACGCTGCATATCTTTTGTAATTCCAACACATGGAATTAAAAAACATTCAATACTAGATCTTTCAACAAGGTTGTTTGAATTTGGTTCCATTACATGAAATTTTTGTTCGCTAAAATTGTTTAAATCATTTTCATAATAAAAAGATATTACATCGCTTGTTTTAGGGAATACAAATCTTTTATTTGGGTATTCCTTTAAAAGTGGCAATAAATTAATTTCACCAGATAAAGGATAATAAATTGCGATTGTATTATATTTTTCTAATATTTTAGATTGAATTATATCTCTAACTATGGATAAAGAGGTATCCATAAGGGTATCTCTTTTTAGAAGTAAGCTTTTACGAAGCTCTTTTTTACTTAATGTCACTATAGAACATATAATCTACACCAACCTGTGGTAGCATTGATGTATTTAGAGCTCTTTCACAAGCTCTAACTATCTCCTTAGCATCTCTACATTCGTTATAGAATGCCACTCCAAAGTTCGCTTTAATATCAAGATGTATTCCACCATAATCCATAGCACTTGCGGTAAGTACACTCTTTTCAAGCATTTGGCGTAATATAGCCATTTTTCTTCCATCGTTTACAATAATAACAAAATCAAGTCCTGAAATACGATAAATCATATCGTCATTTACAAGCTTATCATTAACAGCATTAATATATTCACCAAGAACCATATTACCAATAGAACGTCCATGAGCCTTATTAATCTCTGGAAGGTTAGAAAGTTTAAACATACAAACCTCAAATGGGAATCCAGCTCTATATTGAGACTCAATATCCGCATACATCATTGCCTCATCCTTAATAGAATCAAGGATTGGCATATCTGAATGTTCAAAATGCTTATCAGCAACTATTTCAATAGTTCCCGCAATCTCATCATCAGCACCTTTAATAAATATTCTCTTACCTTTTTCTCTTACGAATTGATAAGTAGTTCCTGTTTTAAATCTGAATTTAGCGTCATAAGATGGCCTAGATTCTGTTAAATCAGAAATTTGTTTACGATAAAACGCAAGATCATCTGGGTGAATATAATGTTCAAACTCAGAACGAGCAATTGTATTACCATTTAAATTTAGCGAATGAACAAACGCATCATTTCCCCAAACATAATTTTCATCGATATTATAATAGAAAATCGCTTCTGATGAAATATCAAATAAAGCCTTCATACGCGCTTTTACATTTTGAAGCTCAGATGTTTTATCATTAAGCTTACGTTGCGCATTAAGCATTGATGATTCCTCATCTAAATCTCCTATAAGAAGGTGTCCTGTATAGCGTGATGAAGTAAATATAGGATTATCTGTAAAATTAAGGACATTTGTATCTTTACCATCTTTTGAAGATACTAAGAATTCTCTTTTACATGTATCTCCTTCTTTACATTCCTCAGCCCACACTCTAAAATGTTCTTTTACCTTACTCATCTTTATTTGAGTATCATTTAAACTCATTAATACAAAATTGTCAGAAATAAAATTAAAAAATTTTTTACCGATTGCTTCTCTTTTTTCTATTCCTGCAATTTTACATAAATTAGTAGATATTTGTTTAATTTTTTCTTTCTTATCAAGAAGTATAAATATCTTTTCATTCTCAAGAGATTTTACAAATTCATTTTCAAGATGCGCTTTTGAAGTAGATTCAGTAATTGTTTTAAAGAATGCAATACATACAATGACATAATCTAAAATAACTGCGCCAGACGCAATATATTCTAAATATTCATATTTTTCAATAATATCTAAAAGGCCTAAGGTTATTCCCATAGTACCTGTACAAATAAAAGCCAATACTAATCTAAATTTTAATACTTTACGCTCAATAATTGATTGAGTGATATATACCGCAAGTAAAATTATAGACATTATTAATGCACAAATTAATTCTATGTATTTCATAGAAGTTCACCCCATACATAATAAACTAATACAAAGACAATACCTACAAATAAAAATGTTAACAAATATTTAATAGCACCACTTTTTTCATGAACTATTGCCTCATTTGGATTATGATCAAAAAATATTAAAATTGGACAAAATAAAGCTAATAAAATAGTTTTTATAATTTTCATAGCCTACACCCTCCTACTTTAAGAACATATCCAAGTATTCTTGAATCTTTTCTCTTTCATTTGCCTTCATAAGTACTCCTTCTATAGCAAGTGAAATATTACCAGTTTCCTCTGATACAATAATAGTTAGTGCATCAGAAACCTCTGAAATACCAATACCAGCTCTATGACGAGAGCCTGTTGTTTTATCCTCAATCTTTTGTTGAGCAAGAACATAATACGCTCCAGCACAGCGAATCTTATTTCCACGAACAATAACGGCTCCATCATGAAGTGGAGTATTAGGTGTAAATATTTGAATTAAAAGTTCCTTAGATACATCACTATTTAATTGAATAGCTTTCTCTGCATATTGATCTAGAGAAATATTCTTCTCAACTGTTATTAACGCACCAATCTTTCTTGCGGAAAGATATAATACTGCATCAATAATAGATTCCTTAGTTTGAGCTGATGATGTAACATCAATTTCTCTTTTATCATCTTTATTCTTAATTGTTATAACCCTTCTTAAATCAGGCGCTAGTAAAACAACAATAAAAAATGGTGTTACAACTGATAAATATAAAAATACATATTTGGATATCTTTAAATCGACGTACCATGAAAAAGCTGCGATAACAGCAAATACTCCATTAATAATAGTTAAATCTAAAGCTCTTTTATTTCTAAACACAAACTGCCCAAGAGCAATCGCTATCATTAGAATAAAATATGCATCAACTAATATTTGTAGCCATAAATGATCACTAAAATATTGTGTAAAAGCATTATATATCATTATTCCACCACCCATATGTATTATTATATAACAATTTATGGTTCAATTTCTACCTATTTAAAACTTTATTTTAAATTTGTAGTATAATATCACATAGGATGTGATACATATGAAAGATGCATTACTTGTTTTACTAAAAACGAAAAATGATACATATGACATTGAATATAGAATATCAGAAATGAAAAACCTATGTCAATCTATTGATATATGTATAAAAGGGGCAATATACCAAACAATAGACAAGCCTGATCCTAGATATTATACAGGCTCTGGAAAAATATATGAAATCAAAGAAAAAGCTTCTTGCCTAGATGTAAGTTATGTAGCATTTGATGACCAACTAACTCCAGCACAATTAAAAAACATAGGTGAAATAATAGATAAAGATATAATAGATAGGACATCTATTATTCTTGATATTTTTAAAACTCGTGCTTCTTCTAAGGAAGCAATGCTTCAAATAAACTTAGCTAAAGCTTTATATGACTTACCTCGTATAGGTCTTATTAAACGTAATTCATCACGTGAAGGAGCATCTGGTGGTGGACTTCACTCTAAAGGTGCTGGAGAAACTAATCAAGAACTTTTAAGAAGAGATATTGCGCATAAAATTTCAAAATATAAATCTGAACTTAATGAAATCAAATTAAGAAAACAACTCATATCAGAAAAAAGATCTCAAAACCAAATACCAATAGTCGCTCTTGTAGGTTATACAAATGCAGGTAAATCTACTACTATGAATAAACTTATTGAACTAACAGATGGCAATCCTGATAAAAGCGTTTATGCAGAAGATATGTTATTCGCAACTCTTGATACAAGAGTTAGACAAATAAATTATAAAAAGCATAAATTCTTACTTACAGACACAATAGGTTTTGTATCAAAACTACCCACTCTTCTAATCGAATCATTTAGATCAACACTTGAAGAAATCCGTAATGCTGACTTAATTATTCATGTATTAGACTTTTCTTCACCATACTTTAACGAACAATATCAAGTAACACTTGAGATGCTTAAAAGTGTTAAAGCACTTGATAAAAAAATGCTTATACTTCTTAATAAATACGATAAGCTTCAAGAGAAAAACATAATACTTCAAGGTGTAGAATCTCTACCTTATTCTAATTATACAAACCTTAACGTAGATAAACTCCTTGATTATATTTATGAAGAAACCATACCTTATATGATTGAATTAAAGCTAAACATTCCTTATAAGGAAGGAAAAATCATAAATATGATTGAAGAAAAAGCCACCATTTATGAAAAGCTATACTTAGAAGATAACACTTATTATCATATTTCAATAGATAAAAAATATTATAAAGAATTATCTTTGTTTGAAGATAGTAATATAATAAATTAAATATAATTTATAATAACATAGGCGTAAGTGATATTTAGCACATACGCCTTTTTATATGATTATCATCATTTCATATTACACATTACGTTTAAGGTGAACCTTTCAAAACACTACGCTGAATAAAATTATTTTTAGCGGTTTTAATAGGAAAACATGTGAAACCGCTAATTATCCTTCATCAAATATTTCTAATTTTTTTTGCTCAAATATCCAATATTAAAAATTCTATGTAATTATTTATTTCTATTTTAGTATACAATAAATATTTCAAATGGCTTGCTACAAAAATTGCAAGAACTTGCAAAAAAAGTAGGTGGGCTTATGGAGATTAAA
>CAVAQB010000051.1:0-12228 GCA_963590725.1 Anaeroplasmataceae bacterium
TTATAACTAAAGGCGATGGTAAGTTTATGACATTAAAATCACCACTTAATCCTAACAATTTAGATATAATAATTGATAATAGAGTATCTACAAAATACAAAGATAGAGAAAGAACTATAAAATATATTGTAGACGATACAAATATTGTTATTAATAAAAATCCTGGAAACTATATTGTATTTTTTCCAAGTTACAAATATATGTCTTTATTCTTAGAAAATTTTGATAATCCTAATTACAATCTTATTATTCAAGAAAGTGATATTAAAGAAGAGAAAAGAATACAAATATTTGAAACATTTAAGAATACAGAGGTTAATCATTTAGGATTATTTGTTCTTGGTGGTTCATTTAGTGAGGGATTAGATTTCCAAGGAGATCTTTTAAAAGGAGTAATAATAGTAGGGGTTGGAATACCTCAGGTAAATTTGGTAAACAATCTTCAAAAAGATTATTTTGATAATTTATTTGGTTTAGGCTTTGATTATGCTTATACATACCCAGGATTTACTAAGGTAATACAAGCTGCTGGAAGAGTTATAAGAAATGAAACTGATAGAGGCATTGTTCTTTTAATAGATGAAAGATATATGTACAACATATATCAAGGCTTAATGCCAGAACATTGGACAAATAGAAAATATATTACTTCAAACGATAGTCTAGATTATGAATTATATGATTTTTTTAAAGGAGATTTATGATATGGATAAACAAAAACTATTTAATAACGCATGGTATGAATACATGAATGAATTAAAAGATTTAGAAGAAATGGCGGTAGATGATAAAGAAAAAAAGAAAAGATTATATTATGGATATGATATAACTTTGCAGCTTGCGCTAATACAAATGATTACGCTTGATAATAATATTTCACCGCTAGAGGTAGAATTTGTAGAACGTATTATTGATGATAATGATTTATTTAAAATATATCGTAAAAAAACAGGTAAAGTGTTAGGATGGAATAATTTAACTAATATAGATAATATTAAGAAAATATTACATTCTGTTATGGCGACATTTACAATAGATTTAGTTAATTTTATTAATGAATTTGTATCTATTGATTTTAATACAAGAGAAGATTATCTAAATAGATTAAAGGGAAATATTTACTATATTTCACAAGCAATACTTGAAGTGGATGGATTTGATCCAAAAGAGAAAAGAGCATATGAAGTATTAGATAATACATTATTTAAGAAAATGGATGATTTGAAGGATATCGCTTTAAGAAGTAATTCTATAAAGGTGGGAGAAAATATACAATAAAAAAGAGGCTCATGCCTCTTTTATTATGCCCTGATCTTATTTAATATTTCATCTAAATTATATTTTCCTTCGTTATTAGCATCACTAATATCATGCTTAGAATAATTATTAATAAATAATAATTTAGAGTCATCATTTTTATATCTTGGAATTATGTGAATATGGAAATGAGGAACACTTTGACCTGCAACCTCATTACAATTATTAAGAATATTAAATCCTTCACATCCTAGTTTTTCTTTATATAATTTACATAACATATGAACAACTTTTGTTACCTTAAGAAGAGTTTCCTCGTCTATTTCAAGCATATTCTTAACACACTTCTTAGGAATTACAAGAGTATGCCCGGGCTCTTGTTGAGATAAATCTAGAATAGCAAGAACATCACTATCCTCATAAACCTTCTTAGAACTAAATTCTCCACTTATAATTTTATCGAAAACATCCATAATAACACCTCTATTTAAATTATAGCATAATATATTAAATCAAGTTTACAAAAAAATTAATATTTGGTATAATATTAGGTGTTTAAAAAATATTAAACGGAAGGAATGTAATTATAATGGCAAAGATTTTAATTGAAACTAGTGCACGTCACGTACACGTAACTCAAGAGGTTCTTGAGCAATTATTTGGAGAAGGAGCTACTCTTACAGTTAAGAAAGAATTATCACAACCAGGACAATTCGCTTCAGATCAAAAAGTTAAGGTTTTAGGACCTGTTAACCCTAAGACTGGAGTAAGAGGAGAAATTAACTGTTCAATTCTTGGACCATGCAGAGATCATAATCAAATTGAAGTGTCATTTACTGACGCAAGAACTCTAGGAGTTAAGGCTCCAGTTAGAGAGTCAGGAGATATCGCAGGAACTCCAGGATGCACACTTGTTGGACCTGCAGGTTCTGTAGATTTAGCTGAGGGTGTTATTGTAGCTAAGAGACACATTCATATGACTCCAGAAGATGCAGAAGCTGAAGGAGTTAAGAATGGTGATATCGTATCTGTTCAAGTTGAAAACGAGACAGGACGTAAGCTTGTATTCCAAGATACAGTTGTACGTGTATCTAAAAACTATGCTTTAGCTATGCATATTGATACAGACGAGTCAAATGCTGGATGCTTAAGCGGAGTTGTTTTTGGACATATCGTTAAGTAATAATTAAAACTTATATTATATTAAAAAAGAGCCTTAACTTAAGGCTCTTTTTGTTCTATCTTAATTGAATAGTGGCATGCCCTAGATTATAAGTAATTCTTTTTGGTAAAATACATTATTCCATTGTTTTTATAATAATTTATAAATGTATTAAAACATTTATTACAACTTGATTATAATCTATATTTTAATTTTTCAATTTTATATTAAAAATGATATAATTGTAATATATGTGAGGTAATGTATTATGCTATATGAAAAACTCTCAAGAGAAAAAGTATTTAGAGATCCAATTTATGGATATATCAAGGTTTATTATAAGATAATAGATGAGCTAATTGATTCAAAAGAGTTTCAACGTCTTCGTAGAGTAAGACAACTTGCAGGTCTTTCTATGACTTTTCATACTGCAGAACATTCCCGCTTTGGGCATTCATTGGGAGCCTATGAAATGGCAAGAAGAGTTCTTGAAAATGCTGAAGGGATTAAAGATGTGCTATCAGAATACGAACAAATAGTATTTTTATGTGCGGCCTTACTTCATGATACAGGTCATGGTCCTTATTCACACGCTTTTGAAGCTGTTATGCAATATGAATCACATGAAGAAATGACAGTTCGCGTTATATTAGAAGATACAGAGATTAATAGTATTCTTAAAAAATATGATGCGCTTTTGCCAGGGGACGTCGCAAATGTTATTGCGCATAAGGGTAAATTTATTTTGCTTGAACAACTAACATCATCACAGCTTGATGTTGATAGAATGGATTATTTACAAAGAGATTCATATTTTACAGGTGCTTTATATGGAACAATAGATTCTGATAGAATTATAAGAAGTATGAAGATAGTAAATAATGAGGTTACATATAGAGCCTCTGGGGCTCCGGCAATAGAATCTTATTTAATGGCAAGATATCATATGTATAATCAGATATATTATCACCCAGTTGCGCGTTCTTATGAATTATTGTTACAATCAATATTCCTTCGTATAAAGGATTTAAGTAGTATGGGTAAACATATAGATGGATATGTTTCTGACTTCTTAAATGCTATAAATCAGCATGATCTTAACTCTTACTTATTCCTTGATGATGCATATGTTAATGGATTTTTTAAACAGCTATCTCGTTCAGAAGACCCTATATTAAATGATTTATGTAATAGACTTCTTGATAGAAAATTATTTGAGGTAATTGATTTAAAACTCGAAACAGACACTAAAAAGATTGATAGAATAAGAACAAAATACGCAAATGATGAAATATTATTTAGATATTACTTTGAAGAATCAAGTCTATCTCAATATGCTTATAGACATACAGATGACTTAGATAAGGTTGATACTATTAAGATATTACTACCATCAGGAAAAATTATTTCTCTTGAAAAATATTCTCCTATTGTAAAGGGATTAATAGAAGATGCTAAAAATACATTTAACCGTATATATTATGGAAAAGGTGAATAAGAATGTATAATCAAATAGTTGTGTGTGAAGGCACACATGATATGATAAAGATTCAAAGTGTATATAAAGATTTAAAATGTATTATAACTAATGGTAGTGAAATATCTTTAGATACACTTAATATGATAAAAAAATATTCTTTGAAATATGAAATAATATTATTTCTTGATCCAGATTATCCAGGTGAAAGAATAAGAAGTAAGGTATTAAGCGTTGTGCCTAATGCGCGTAATGCTTATATCGAAAAGAGGCTGTGTATATCATCTAATCATAAGAAGGTTGGAGTTGAACACGCTTCTTTAGAAGATATTAAAAAAGTTTTAGATCCAATATTGAGTACTAAATATTCTAAAGAAAATCCGCTTATAAATATTAATGATTTATATGATTTAGGAATTGTTGGAAATAAAAGTTTAAGAGATTATATTGCGGGGTTATATAATATAGGTAATCCTAATAATAAAACATTAATTAAAAGATTAAATTCACTTGATGTATCCATTAGTGAACTTAAAAAAGTAGTAGGTGACTATAATGCCAAATAAGGTTGGTAATATTACAAGTACAAAGAAAATAATTAATGATTTTGATTTTAATATAAAAAAGAAGTTTGGACAAAACTTTTTAACAGATCAAAATATATTAAATCATATAGTTGATGTAGCAAATCTTGATGAATATACTGATGTTATAGAAATTGGTCCGGGACTTGGTGCGTTAACTGAGATTATAGCCTCAAAATGTAATAGATTATTATGTTATGAAATAGATAGTGATTTAATACCTATTCTTAACAAAAATTTATCGGCTTATAATAATTATAAAATCATTAATAACGATGTATTGAAATGCGATATTAATAGTGATATTGATAAATATTTTAGCGATTATAAAAGAGTCGTGTTAATATCAAATCTTCCTTACTATATTACAACACCTATTATATTGGGACTTTTAGAACAAACATCTAAAATTACTACATATGTAATGATGATGCAGGAGGAGGTCGCAGATAGAATATGTTCCCGTCCTTCTGTTAAGGATTATAACGCATTATCTATTGCGGTTCAGTATAGAGCTAAGGCTTCAAAAGAAATAAGAGTACCACGAACTGTTTTTGTACCCGCACCTAATGTAGATTCTGCGGTTATAAAATTAGAATTATATAAGGAGAAAAAATATAATCCAAGGAATGAAAAATTATTCTTTAAGCTTGTGCGTAGTGCATTTGCCCAAAGAAGAAAAACACTTGCGAATAATTTATCACAAATTGGTTATTCGAAAGATGAAATTTATAATGTATTAGATAACTTAGGATATGATAAAGCGGTAAGATCTGAGGCTTTAGATGTGTCTGATTTTGTGCGTCTATGTGACGCTTTAGGAGAATTAAAATGATAGAAGAAAAAGCATATGCTAAAATTAATTTATCTCTTGAGGTATTACCTTTAAGAGAAGATGGATACCACGCTGTTAATACTATAATGGTACCTATTTCATTATATGATGAATTATCATTCTTTGAATCACCTGATATAATGTATAGATCAAATGTTGAAATAGAAGATGATATTGTACTTAAAGCATTAAAACTATTTTATGAAAAATATAATATAAAGGATGGAGTAGGAATTATACTTGAAAAGCATATTCCACTTTCATCTGGTATGGCTGGTGGATCTAGCGATGCGGCAGCATGTCTTAGAGGATTGAATAGATTCTTTAATATTAATGCGCCACTTGATGAACTTATAGAGCTTGCGAATAAACTTGGCTCTGATGTCGCTTATTGTCTATACCAATCACCATCTTATTGTACTGGTAGAGGAGAAAAGGTAGAATTAATTGAATCTAATCTTCATGATGTAGATTTAACATTAATAGAACCTTCCTTTGGTATATCTACTGCAGCTATTTATAAAGCTTATACTTATGATGGAATTGATAGAGTAGAGGCAACTAATGCCATAAAAGAAGGATTAAAAAATAATGATTTAGCTATGGTAAAATCAAATATTTTTAATGATTTGCAAAAACTATCAGTATATATGACACCACTTCGTGATATATACGATGATTTATTACAACTTGGCTATATGCCTTTTTTATCAGGCTCAGGCCCTACATTATATGTTTTTGGTAGTGTAGATATAGAAGAAATATCGGAAAAATATAAGGGGCTTAATACACTTAAATGTAAATTGATATAAAAAAAGTCTTTATGATATTGTTTTCATAACTATTATTTTAAATTAATTAGTGTTATAATAAATATATAATTTTGAAAGATATAGGAGATTATTAAAATGTCAGAATTATTCGGAAAAAAAGTTAAATTATTTTCATTATCATCTAACCGCAAATTAGCTGAAGAAATTGCAGAATCAATTGGAATTCCTTTATCAAATTGTGATGTATTAAGATTCGCTGATGGTGAGATAAATATCAACATTAATGAGACTGTTCGTGGACATCATTGTTTCGTTGTTCAACCTACATCTGCACCAGCAAACGATCATTTAATGGAATTACTTATCATGTGTGATGCCTTAAAGAGAGCATCTGCAGAATCAATCAACCTTGTAGTACCATATTATGGATATGGAAGACAAGATAGAAAGGCTCGTTCACGTCAACCTATTACAGCAAGACTTGTAGCTGATTTAATTACTACTGCAGGTGCTGATAGAATGATTGTTATGGATTTACACGCAAACCAAATCCAAGGATTCTTTAATATTCCTGTTGATAACTTTATGGGACTTCCTATTTTAGCTAACTATATTTTAGACAAGAAGTTAGAGGATGTATGCGTTGTATCCCCAGACCATGGTGGAGTAACACGTGCAAGACAATTAGCACAAGTACTTGAAGCTCCAATCGCTATTATTGATAAGCGTCGTCCTGAGCCAAATAAAGCTGAGGTTATGAACATCATTGGAGATGTAAAAGGTAAGACTTGCGTTATGATTGATGATATGATTGATACAGCAGGAACTATTACTATTGGTGCTGATGCTATTATGAAGGCTGGAGCTAAAGAAGTATATGTTTGCGCAACTCATGGAGTATTATCAGGACCTGCAATTGATAGAATAGAAGCTTCAAAGATTAAAGAAGTAATCTTAACTAATACTATTGATATTCCAGAAGAGAAGAGAGTAGACAAGATAAAAGTATTATCAGTTGGTACACTTCTTGGACACGGAATTTTAAGAATTTTATCTAATGAGCCATTAAGTGGTCTATTCACTTACTCATATGATAAGAGTAAAAGAGAATTACTATAATGAAATTAATTGTAGGACTAGGTAATGTAGGCGAGACTTATGTTAATACTAGACATAATATTGGATTTATGGCTATTGATAAATATGCTAGCAAATACAACATAGAATTTAAGGAAAATAAAAACTTTAAAGGATTTGTTGGAGAGGCTCGTATAAATGGCAAAAAAGTAATATTATTAAAGCCTACAACATTTATGAATCTTTCGGGAGACTCAGTAATACTTGTAAAGAATTTCTATAAAATAAATATAGAAGATATAATTATTATAAATGATGACCTAGATATGCCTGTTGGTAAGATAAGATATCGCGCTAAAGGTAGTGCTGGTGGTCATAATGGACTAAAGAGTATTATTCAAAACTTAGGGACAGAAGAATTTCAAAGAATAAAAATTGGTATTGATAGATCAAAACTTATTTCTGTAGTAGACTATGTTTTAGGTAAATTCCCTAAAGATGATTTGGACATTTTAAATAATAATGTATTTGATAAGGTTAATAAAGGCCTAGATGCTTTTGTAGCTGGAATAGACCAAAATAAACTTGCGAATACTATAAATTCATAAGGTGAATGAGCACCTTAAAGGAAAGCTTAGACTTAAGGGGTTGAAAAAGTTCCCTTAAGTCTTATTTTTTGGAGGTATAGTATGATATTATCGTTTTATAGTTCATGGCCAACGGCCGTACAAATAATTATGTTTGTGTTATCTGTTGTCTTAGGCGTATTTGCATTAGTAAAATTTAGTGATATTTTTGTAGGAGCGGCATCATCGATCGCAAAAAAGCTTCACATACCACCTATGATAATAGGACTTACTGTAGTAGCTATTGGAACATCTCTTCCAGAACTTGCAGTATCAATGTCAGATTCTATTGATGTATTAATCAATGGAGGTAATGCTAATGTAGCTATTGGTAATGTTGTAGGATCTAATATATGTAATGTTTTGCTTGTACTGGGTTCATCTATTCTTTTCACAACAGTAGTAGTACCAAAATCAGCTTTAAAGAAAGAACTTCCAATACTATTAGTTGTGTCAACTTTATTAGTATTATTTGGATGCTTATTTAATTATAAAGGAAGCTATGCTATTTTAAGAAGGGAAGGTATTATATTCGCTATAGGCGCTATTTTATATATTGTATATTTAGTAATTGACGCTAAAAAGAACCCTCAAAAAGAAGAGATGGTAATGGATAGTGAAGGTAATATGGTACCTAAAGATGATGGAATTAAAGATATGAATGTATGGCTTGCGCTATTACTTGTTATTATTGGAGGCGCTGGAATTGCACTTGGTGGAGAATTTGTAGTGTTTGGTGCTAAAAATTTTGCTCTTAAATGTTCTGATCTTGCAGGAATTGATCATGATTTATCAGAATCATTAGTAGGGCTTACTATTGTAGCTGTTGGCACATCACTTCCAGAACTTGTAACATCTATAGTTGCTGCTCGTAAAGGACAAAATGATATTGCTTTAGGTAATGTAATTGGATCTAATGTATTCAACATTTTATTTGTTTTGGGATTAAGTGCTGTAATATGTCCACTTACTACAGGAAATCAAATAATTGTTGATTTAATAGTAATGTTTGCAGTTCAAATATTATTATTTGCATTTTCGTTTAGAGGTAAACTTGGCAAAAAGGTAGGTATTACATTTATATTATTATATGTTGTATATGTTTCATACCTTATTATGAGAACACTTGAGGTGTTTTAAAAATTAAGCTTCTTACTTTTAGAAGCTTTTATACTTTAGATTTATCACTTTTGTTGACTTATATCTATTGTTGTTATAAAATTATTTTAGATTTTTTTTCGGAGTGTAGAAGAATGAATGAATTTGAAAAAGAAGAAGTTATAAATACCAAAACTTCGCTAAATACAGAAGATATCAATGAAATAGATAAAAATTTAGAAAAAGAAAGTCTTTCAAATAATAAATTTGTAAGAATTAAGTATGCTATATTAGGTTTAAGTTACTTTATAGCTATCTTATTAAGTAACATAGCTTTATTATTTAAGCCTTTATACAAAAGGGTTTATTATGGACAAGCTAATGGTCATTTCCGATATGGAATAGGTATTTTAATACTTATTTTGCTGATTTGCCTTATAAAAAAAGTCGTTCAACCAAAACTTGGACTTAAACCAGTAAAAGATAAAAAACCTTTTACATGGAAAAAAACATTGCTTTTGTTTTGTTTGACTTATTTAATTATATTTATAATTAGCGCAATAATTGGATTTGAAATAAAACCATTCCATGATATTGGTAATAATACTACAGGATATAAAATTGGAGTATACGCAACAACTCTTGGATATCAGTTGTTATGTGTATTTGTTGCGGTATTTATGATAGATGCATTCCAATATGCATTAGATGATATTATTCCATTTAAAAATAAGAAAGTTAGTAAATATATTCCTTATGGTGGAATAGCTACAATGCTTACATATGGTATTTACGCTTTGGTAAATGGACATGGTGGAACATTAAGTGTAATGTATTTCTTTTTAGTTTTAGTTTATGGAGAAATATATTTATTGTGTAATAGAAATTTATTAAAGACAATAGCCTCTGTTGGCCTAATATTTGTTTTGTAGGAGGCAATTATGAAAAGATTTACTAAAATTTTGCTTGAGTATTCTATTATTATAGTTTATGCAATTCTTGCAATATTTATAGAAATACTAGCTGCATGTATTACAGATGGAAAATTCTATATAAGAGATCCTAGATATCTTCTTACAATTATATTCCTATTATCTGGAATATTAGCAGTAATAAAAAACCAAAAGGCAAGAATTATTGTGTCAAATATTTTGTTAATAGCGCAATCGCTAATTAATATTATTTTTATGACACTATATGAAATGGCAGGCCAATGGTTTGATTGGAGTATGCTAAAATTACGTAGTGATGCGATGGGTATTTTGGAAAATGTACCTGTTAATTATTGGTTTACTATTTTTGTAATTTTTATTTCGTCTGCCTGGTTATGCTTTGGACTTAAATATGCTGATTTTATAAAAGAGAAAATTGGAAAAATTGATAACGAGCTTAATGATTCAGAAAAAAGAAAGAAGATTACTTCAAGTATTAAAATATCTACAGCAAGTTTATTGATTGTATTAATGATTGCACTAAATATTCTTACAGGATATTCAATTAACGGAAGTAAGACTACAGATCCATATAATGATTTATTATATTCAAGCACATCTTCTAAATATCATGAATATGGCGCAACAGCTAACTTCGTAAATGAGTTTTATTCTGGTGTTACTTTCTATGATGAAGCAAGTGTCTCAGAAGAAGAAATAGAGAATTATATTTACTCTAAAGTTGCAGATGAAAGCGAAATGTTTGGAGTATCTAAGGGTAATAATGTAGTAACTATTCTTGGAGAAACTTTTGAGTGGATGTCTTTCATGGGAAGAGATGGCGTAGATTTTGACTCTGATTTTGTGCTACCTAACGGATTAAATATTTCACAAGATAAAATGAAAGAAATATACCCTAATTTATGGAAAATGTATGATGAGTCATACATAATGACTAATTATCATGCAAGAGAAAAGACAGATATTTCAGAGAATTATTCAATTCTTGGGAATTATCCTATAAAGTCATATATTAACTATGATTATCCAGTTAATGTTAAGACATATTCTATGCCTAATATGCTAAGTCTTGCCGCAGAGGCAAAAGGCCAATCATTTTCTGCACAATATTTCCATGATGGATATGAAGATTTCTATAATAGAAGAGTGTCTATCAGACACCTTGGATTTGGAAATAATGTATATTTTACTGAAGATATGACTTCAAGTAGTACTATAGGTATTGATTCATCAAAGATGACAGACTATGGTAAGAGTGGTGAGCGTAATAGAGACGATCAAATGATTGAGGCGTGCGAAAAAATAATGTTCCCAACAAATAAGCAATTCTATACATATATTACAACTATTACAACTCATGGCTTATATGCAAGAGAGCGTGATAATCTTGATAAAGAGTATAGAAAGCTTGAACAATATTTAGGAATAAAAATAGAAAATGCCTCAGATGAGGAATTAGTATTATATACATATATGGCTGCAGCACAAGTAACTGATGCGGCTATTGGAAAGATATTTACATATCTTGAAGAAAATTCATTATTAGATAACACAACTATTGTATTATTTGGTGATCACCAAGGATATTATGAAGGATTATCTAATTATGTTAAAAATATTCATTCAACAAGTCAATGCGCAAGTGATGGAATTGATTATATGAACTTATACAGAGTTCCAATGATGATTTATGATAAAAAATTAGTCGCAAAGGCTACAAATGGTGGAACTAATGATAGTGGAAGATTTAATAATAAATTCTCATCATCATGTGATATTGTACCAACCCTATTAGACTTACAAGGAATCAAATATTATGAAAATATGTACTACGGACATACAGTATTCGGATCTACTCCAACAATTGTTTATTCTAGAGGATACGGATATTGGCTTGATACATATTCATATTTCTTAAATATTAATAATTTTATGTGGCTAAATATTGATAAACTTAAGAAAGATAATTTTGTTGAGAATATAATATCTTACTTTGAGGCTAACGGAATTACTTATGTAAAAAGAGCGTCTTATTCTGATGAACAATTAAAAGAAATATATATTCAATATATTGAGGCTATAGGTTCAGAACTTGTAGAAAATATAAGATATATAGATCAACTATATAAGAAAGATTTATTTAAATCTACTACTGCTAATAATAAATATATTAATAATATGAAAACTATTAATAATTGGAACTAAGACAAAATATAATAAGTGAAAATACAAAAGAATATAATTAAAAGTTAATGGTATTTATCTAAAATAAAGATGATGAAAGGTGGGTTTCATAATTGTGAAATCCATCTTTTTTTGACTAGAAACAAAGTAGTGTGGTGTTAAAATATATTGATAAATGTTACAAATTTATGCTTTTCTATTG
>CAVAQB010000052.1:0-11831 GCA_963590725.1 Anaeroplasmataceae bacterium
AAATATACCTACCCTTCTTTATTTACACGAATATTATATTCTTAAATTTTTCTAAAAATATCATATAATTATGTTAAATTGTGTTTTTTAAAAAATAAAAAGTCCAGTCGCCTGGACTATTTATTATTCTTTATCCTTTATTTCATCTTTTTTTAATGAATCACGAATTTCTTTTAATAACAATACCATTTCTTCATCAGCTGTTGGCTTTGGTGGCTCAACAGGTGCAGGAGCTGCTTCTTCTGCTTTAGCTTCTTCTGGCTTAGCATTCTTAGCTTCACGACGTGCCTTAAGACTTTCTTCATAAGCTTTACGCTTAGCTTGAAGAGCTTTAAAAATTTTAATAATTGTGAATAATGTTAACGCAATAATTAAGAAATTAATTACTGCTTCTATAAATGATGACCAATCAATATAGAATAATTTTGAATAATATGATCCATTAGGTCCTAGAGTATAAGCAGATGCTGCAGCAGTTTGTTGTGCTTCAGATAATGCTTCAAATTGACTTGCACTATATACTTTCTTTGATGCCCAAAGAATTGTATATAATCCTTCTCCTCCTGATACATATGATAAAACAGCATTTACAAGTGGCATTAAAATCTTATTAGTAAGAGCTGTAATTATTGCGTTAAATGCTCCTCCAATAATGACTCCGACAGCCATATCTAGAACGCTACCTTTAGAAATAAATTCTTTAAATTCAGTCCAAAAACCTTTTTTGTTTTCTTTTGACATAATATCACCTCACACATAATTTATTTTAGCACAATTAAACGACTAAATCAATTTAAAGAATAGTTTCTCTTTCCATTAATCTTTTAATTAATACTATAGATTTTGTTTCAATAGATTTTTTTACATCGATAATTCTTTGATTTGAAGAACCTCTAAAATTTAATGAAATATCTTTTAATTCCAAAACAAAAGGCCCGTCAACTAATACATCTATATATGATAACATTTCTTTTGTATATTCAGTATATACTTGTCCACCTACTTGCATATCAATATCCATTAAATATCCAGAATAAGCCCAAATGTTTTTATCAGGACAAGTCTCTTTTACTCTTCTTAAAAAAGGAATTAAACCTTTTTGATTTTCTGGTTCAAACGGATCTCCTCCGAGTAATGTAAGACCAGAAATATTAGGATTTTTTAATGATTCAATAATTTTATCCTCAACACTTTTTGTATATTCTTCACCATATGCAAAATCCCAAGCAATTTGATTAAAACAACCTAAGCAATGTCTTCTACATCCAGACACAAATAGTGAAGTACGAACGCCTTCACCGTTTGCGATATCAAAAAATTTAATATTTGCGTAATTCACTATTAATCACTTTCCTTTTATAAATGTAATTTACGTTCAGAAATCTCTTGAGTTCTTCCTTGGTTCCAAAATTGAGTACCAATATATCCGCAAGTTCTTCTTGCGACATTCATCTTATCTTGATCTCTATTATGACATTTAGGACATTCCCAAACTAGTTTTCCTTCAAAGTTTTTAACAATCTTTATTTCACCATCATATCCACATACTTGGCAATAATCTGATTTAGTATTAAGTTCAGCATACATTATATTATTATAGATGTGTTTCATCAATTGTAACACTGCAGGAATATTGTTTTGCATATTTGGAACTTCTACATAAGAAATAGCACCACCAGGTGATAGACGTTGGAATTGAGATTCAAATGTAAGTTTACTAAATGCATCTATATCTTCCCTTACATTTACATGATATGAATTAGTAATATAGTTTCTATCAGTTACCCCATCAATTATTCCAAATCTCTTTTGTAAGCATTTTGCAAATTTATATGTAGTAGACTCAAGTGGTGTACCATAAACACTAAAATCAATATTAGTTTCTTTCTTCCACTTTAGACATGCATCATTTAAATATTGCATGACTTTTAGTGCAAATTCTGTAGCAGTTGGCTCTGTATGTGACAATCCTGTCATATATTTAACACATTCACAAAGACCTGCATAACCAAGTGATATTGTAGAATATCCTCCATATAATAATTTATCAATTTTTTCGCCTTTTTCTAGTCTTGCGAGTGCACCATATTGCCATAATATAGGGGCTACATCAGATGTAGTACCAAGAAGTCTATTATGTCTTATCATTAAAGCTTTATAGCATAATTCAAGTCTTTCATCAAAAATATGCCAAAAACTATTCATATCCTTACCTGATGAAAGTGCAATATCTACAAGATTTAATGTAACTACACCTTGATTAAATCTTCCATAATACTTTTGGTTTCCACCCTCATCAACATATGGTGTTAAAAATGATCTGCATCCCATGCATGGATAACATGCACCATTACCATTTTTATCAATTTTGTTTTCAAACATGATTTTTTCAGAAATATAATCTGGTACCATACGCTTTGCAGTACATTTAGCCGCAAGCTCTGTAAGATAATAATATGGTTGTCCTTCTTCTATATTATCTGGTTCTAGGACATATATAATTTTAGGGAATGCTGGTGTAATATACACTCCAGCTTCATTCTTAACTCCCTTAATACGTTGTTTTAGCATTTCTTCTATAATTAATGCAAGGTCATGTTTAGTTTGTTTATCTTTAACCTCATTTAAATACATAAATACAGTTACAAATGGAGCTTGGCCATTAGTAGTCATTAATGTTACTACTTGGTATTGAATAGTCTGAACTCCAGCACGTATTTCGTCTATTACTCTCTTTTCTGCAATTTCATTTATCTTATCTTCAGCTAAATCAACTCCTGCATCGCGCATTTCTTCAAACACATTTTTTCTAAGTTTTTCACGAGAAAGTGCAACAAATGGTGCAAGATGAGATAATGTTATAGATTGCCCTCCATATTGACTTGATGCAACTTGCGCAATAATTTGTGTTGCGATATTACATGCCGTTGCGAATGTGTGAGGCTTATCAATTTTAGTTTCAGATATTACAGTACCATTTTGTAACATATCTTCTAAATTTACAAGATCACAATTATGCATATGCTGAGCAAAATAATCTGCATCATGGAAATGAATAAGTCCATTATTATGAGCATCTTTTATTTCAGGTGGTAAAAGGAATCTATTAGTAATGTCTTTAGAAACTTCTCCAGCCATATAATCACGTTGAACTGATACTACTATAGGATTTTTATTAGAATTTTCTTGTTTAACTTCTTCGTTATTACAATCAATTAAAGATAATATTTGTTTATCAGTCGTATTAGTCTTTCTCATCTCGTTACGGCGATATCTATAAGTAATATATCTACGAGCGATTTCAAACGCTCTAATATCCATTAATTCATCCTCAACAAAGTTTTGAATTTCTTCTACACTTAATGCACGTGAAGCTTTACTACATTTCTTTTGAACATTTTCAGAGATTTTTAAAATTTGTTTTTCTGATAATCTATCTACCTCAGGCATAGTATTATTAGCTTTTCTGATGGCATTAGTTATTTTTTCAATATCAAATAAAACCTCTTGCCCATCTCTTTTTATAATATTCATAATAAATCATCCCTTCTATTTTCTATAAACTAATTTTGGGCGCAAAAAAAAGAGATATAAATTAAAGCCTTTTGTACTATCTTAATACAAACCCCAACTAATGTTCATTTTTTTATACGCTTTTCTATTCTTCTTAATTATATCATAATTAAGATTAAATAAAAGGACTTTTTTTAAATATTTAAATATTAGTCATAACTACTTCTTATACGTGTGTATAATTATTTTTGGTATACGTTTTTTATATAAAAAAATGATGGCAAAATCATTCACCATCATATTCGTTTTCATTATCTTTTTCTTCTAAAGAATTATCTTTGTTATTATTATTTTTTTTATTTTTTAGTTTTTGTTTTATAACATCATAATGTTTTAAAAGAATATATCCAATCATACACATTATAAAAGCTCCAACTAATACTTCTATCATATCGCCCATTGTATCTTTTAGCGCTTCTCTTCCAACCCAAGCATTAAAATCTGGACTTTGAATATCGTTTACAGCTCCATTATTTTCAAAAGGAATTGAATCATAAGCTCTTTGCATATTTGACCCAAATAATCCATCCATGCTATATTCAAAGATTTCCCATACTGCTTCACTAGCCATTGCAAGTACGAAAGCAAAAAGTTGAACAAAGCCAGGAGATAATTTCATTGGACCATCTCTTTTTTCGTTTAAAATAGAAATCACAAAAAATCCAATTGCCGCTATATAGAATCCTGAGAATGTATGCAATGCATCATCCCACCATTCAAATTTAGCATAAAAGTCAAAAATTTCACCAAAGAATATAGCACATACACAGAACGCAATAAATAATATTATTGAATAAAGCGGGATTTCAATTTTCCATATTTTTTCAATAACTATTGGTAAAAAAGTAAGTCCAAATAATATTGTAGCTTGAAGTATTTGGAATACATATCTAGAATATGTGATTGTATTATCCTCAGCTTCTAAAGAAGCTTTATGCATGAAATAGTATATTAATTCATAAATTCCAAAGGCAACAACACTTAAAGAAATAAATCTCACAAAATTTAAAGTTATACTACGAATTTTACTTTTTTTATCTGATTCTTTAAAGTTTTTTATTTTTGATTTGATAAAATTCATAACACCTAGTTCCTTTCATAAAACATGCTTATTATACATTAAAAATATGAATAAAACAATAAAAAAAAGAACTCTCATACGAGAGTCCTTATATATATTACTTATTTAGTGATTGTGAAACAGCAACGGCAACAGCAACTGTAGCTCCTACCATTGGGTTATTTCCCATACCAATTAATCCCATCATCTCAACGTGAGCTGGAACTGATGAAGATCCTGCGAATTGTGCATCACTATGCATTCTTCCCATTGTATCAGTCATACCATATGAAGCTGGACCTGCAGCCATATTATCTGGGTGAAGAGTACGTCCTGTACCTCCTCCTGATGCTACTGAGAAATACTTCTTTCCAATCTCATTGCATTCCTTCTTATAAGTACCAGCAACTGGATGTTGGAAACGAGTTGGGTTAGTTGAGTTTCCAGTAATAGATACATCAACACCTTCTAAATGCATGATTGCAACTCCTTCACGAACATCATCAGCACCGTAGCAACGTACAGCAAGTCTATCAGGATTTGATCCATACTTAACTTCATTAGTGATTGCTACTTTACCAGTCATATAATCAAATTTAGTTTCAACAAGAGTAAATCCGTTAATTCTTGAAATGATCTTTGCAGCATCCTTTCCAAGTCCGTTAAGGATAACTCTTAGAGGCTCTTTACGAACCTTATTTGCAGTCTTAGCAATACCAATTGCTCCTTCTGCAGCAGCAAATGATTCATGTCCTGCTAAGAAACAGAAACACTTAGTATTTTCATTTAAAAGCATAGCTCCTAAATTTCCATGTCCAATACCAACCTTACGGTCATCAGCAACTGAACCAGGAATACAGAATGATTGAAGTCCTTTTCCAATCCATTCTGCAGCTTCAGCAGCAGACTTAGCGTTATTCTTTAATGCAAGGGCAGCTCCTACCATATAAGCATAGCAAGCATTTTCAAAACAAATTGTTTGAATTCCCTTTACCATATTATATACATCAAGACCAGCGTCTTTTGTAATTTTTTCAGCTTCTTCAATAGAAGAAATACCATTTTCATTTAAAACCTTATTAATTTGGTTAATACGTCTTTCATAACCTTCAAATGTAATTGCCATATCTTCTATCCTCCTTATTCCTTACGTGGATCGATAACCTTACTAGCGTCATCGAATCTTCCGTATTGTCCTTTAGCTTTCTCTAATGCTTCTTCAGCAGAAAGACCTTTCTTTAAGAAATCAGTGAACTTTCCTAGTGAAAGATATTGATATCCAATAATTTCATTATTATCATCTAAAGCGATCTTAGTAATGTAACCTTCAGCAAGTTCAAGGTAACGAGGTCCCTTATCCTTAGTTGAATAAATTGTACCAACTTGAGAACGAAGTCCCTTTCCTAAATCCTCTAGACCAGCACCAATTGTAAGTCCACCTTCAGAGAATGCAGATTGGCTACGTCCATATATAATTTGTAAGAATAATTCTCTCATTGCAGTATTAATTGCATCACATACTAAATCTGTATTAACTGCTTCTAAAACAGTTTTACCAACGATTGCCTCTGATGCCATTGCAGCTGAGTGAGTCATACCAGAGCATCCAATTGTTTCAATTAATGCTTCTTCTATAATTCCATTCTTAACGTTTAATGAAAGTTTACATGCTCCTTGTTGAGGTGCACACCAACCAATACCATGAGTGAATCCTGAAATATCCTTGACTTCTCTTGAATAAACCCATTTTCCTTCTTCAGGAATTGGCGCACAACCATGACTAGCACCACATGTAACTTTACACATATCTTGTACTTGTTTTGTATATTCCATATTATAATATTCCTTTCTATACTAATCAAACCGAAAATATTATAACAAAGATTATAAATATTTTAAATAGGTAAAAACATTTTTTTCGCTATTTTTTATTATTTTGTTATGTTCTTTTTTAAATATTTTAGTAAAAACAATATTTAGAAGCTTTAAATATATTTATGAATAAAAAGAGCTTTTAAAACTTTATAGTTTTATTAATTTTTTAATGTAGTAGTCTATCCATAATAATAAGTAGAGTGTTTAATAATACGCCTACTGCTTTATATTGTTATAGCTTATATTTTAAAATATAAGCAATAACCCAAATCTACTAAATTCCCTATCTAAGGACATTAAAAAGCATCAGTTAAATAAATACTGATGCTTTTCTTTTAGTATATTAAATATCTATAAATATATAATTACTATTTTACAATTATAAATAAGAATTATTTATCGTTTATATTACTATAAATTTATAGTTTTAATATTAAAATCTTTAATAGTAATATTTTTATTTTCTACATCAACAATTGTAAGAGCACAATTATAGAGCTTATCATCAAAATGATATTCATTAGAAACGGCCGTAGTTACAGCTTTTATTGTATGAGAATGAGCTACTACAAGAATATCCTTATTTGGATTATTATTAGCTATATCAATTAAGCCATCGCAAACTCTTTTTTGAATATCTTTTGAAATCTCAAGCCCACTTGCTGTTTCATCAACAATTGGTCTAAAGTTTTCCTCTGTAATTAATGCCCCTTCCATTACTCCAAATGAGCGTTCAATAAAACGTTCATCAGGTATAATGTCTAAATTTATGCCTAATTCCTCTATTATAATTTCAAGAGTTCTTTTAGCTCTTGATAGAGGACTACAAAATGCCATATCAAACTTATATTTTTTTAAGAAAGTTCCGCACATCCTTGCTTGAGCTTCTCCTTCACTATTAAGAGGAATATCTCTTCTTCCTTGAATATGTTTAGCTTTATTTTCATCAGTTTGACCATGTCTTATCAAATAAAATCTAGTCATAATTATTTAATAAATTCCTTTGTATCATAAGCAATTTTATAAATTTCTTGCATATCGTTAATCATTGGTACACGGGGATTTGCTGGTGAACATTGATCCTCATAAGCAAGATATGAAAGTTTTTCTATTGAGTTCATATACATATTCTTATCAAGACCTTGTTCCTCAAAATTCATCTTAATACCAACAGAGGCTCCAAGTTCACCACATGCCTTAGCATATGCTTCTACACCTTCTTCTACAGTATTAAACTTAAATCCTAAAATTCTTGCAAGTTCTGCATAACGTTCATTTGCATTATACTTATTATATTTTGGCCATGTAGAAAGTTTTTCAGGCATTTCACCATTATATCTTATAATATGTGGTAAAAGAATTGCATTTATTCTTCCGTGTGGAATTGTATGGAATTCTCCTCCTAGTTTATGAGCCATAGAATGACACATTCCAAGGAAAGCATTCGCGAAAGCCATACCAGCAATAGTTGATGCGTTATGCATTTTTTCTCTTGCCTCACTATCAGCACTATCATATGATTTCTTTAAATATTTAAAGCACATAATTATTGCTTGTATCGCAAGTCCATCAGTATAATCATTAGCCATTGTTGAAACATAAGCTTCTGTTGCATGGGTTAATACATCCATTCCTGTATCGGCTACAATAGATTTTGGAAGAGTATCAACAAACATAGGGTCAACTATCGCAACTGATGGAGTTAAGGCATAATCTGTTAAAGGATATTTCTTATTTTCCTCTTTATCTGTTAATACCGCAAATGGAGTAACCTCAGAACCTGTTCCTGATGTAGTTGGAATGCATACAAGTTTTGCAAGTTTTCCAAGAGATGGATATCTAAATGCACGTTTACGAATATCCATAAATTTTTGTTTTAAATCATTAAAATCAACCTCAGGGTGCTCATAGAATAACCACATTCCTTTAGCGCAATCCATCGCACTACCACCACCAAGGGCTATAATTGTATCTGGCTTAAATGATCTCATTAATTCAACACCACGATAAACTGTTTGAACTGATGGATCTGGTTCAACATCGCAGAACAATTGATATGTAACATCATTTCTTCTTATCTTAAGTTGATCAGTTATCTTATCAACATATCCAAGTTCTACCATAGAATGATCTGTTACAATAATTACTTTATTAACATCTTGCATTTGATGTAAGTATTCAATTGAATTACGTTCAAAGTAAATCTTTGGTGGTACCTTAAACCATTGCATATTGTTACGTCTCCTTCCAAGTTTTTTAATATTAAGTAGATTAATCGCAGAAACATTATCATCTGTTGAATTATGTCCATATGAACCACATCCAAGAGTAAGAGATGGAATAAAGCTATTATAAACATTACCAATTCCACCAAAAGTAGATGGACTATTCCATATAATTCTTATTGCAGGAATCATATCTCCAAACTTTTCGGCAAGCCCTTTATCCTTTGTATGGATTGCGGCACTATGACCAAGTCCATTGAATTCAACAATTTCTTTAGAAATTCTTAATCCATCTTCTGCATTAGAAGCTTTTAAAAGCGCAAGTATTGGAGATAGTTTTTCTCTTGTAAGTGGCTCTTCCTCACCTACTTTATCGCATTTAACTAATACTATAGGTGTATTCTTTGGAATTTCAAACCCAGCACGAGAACAAATATCATATGCACTTTGACCAACAATAGCAGGATTAAGTTTTGCATCCTTATAATTATCCAGAACCCCAAACATATATGCTTCAAGCATTTTTTTCTCTTTACTTGTACATACATATGCAAGATGATTTTTAAATTCTTTTAAGCTTTCATCATAAATTAAGTCATCTATTACAACAGCCTGTTCTGATGCACAAATCATACCATTATCAAATGATTTTGACATAACAATATCATTAACAGCTTGTTTTATATCACAATCACTTGCCATAAATGACGCAACATTTCCAGCGCCTACTCCTAAAGCTGGCTTTCCACATGAATATGCGGCCTTAACCATTGCGTTTCCACCTGTCGCAAGTATCATTGATACTCCCTCGTGATTCATAAGTTCATTTGTTTTTTCCATCGAAGGCTCTAAAATCCATTGAATACAATTTTTTGGAGCGCCAGCCTCAATTGCGGCATCACGAACTATTTTCGCAGCTTCTATTGAACAATTTATTGCAGATGGATGAAATGAAAATATTATTGGATTTCTTGTTTTCAAACAAATAAGTGACTTAAATATAGCGGTTGATGTCGGATTTGTTACCGGTGTAAGTCCTGCAACTACGCCTACAGGCTCTGCAATTTTTACTATACCAGTTACAGGATCATCTTCAACAATACCTACAGTTTTTAAATGTCTCATATTATTTACAACATATTCGCATGCAAATAAATTTTTAGTAGCTTTATCTTCAAAAACACCACGTTTTGTTTCATCTACTGCCATTTTTGCAAGAGTTCCATGTGCATCTAAAGCTCTAACAGATGCTTTCGCAACAATATAATCAATTTTTTCTTGAGTAAAAGACTCATATTCTTTTAATGCTTCTTTTGCATTATTAACTAAATCATCAATTTCTTTCATATTTTAATACCTCAATTCTTAAATCCTACATTTCCATCTAAATCAACCACAAGCATATCAAGTAAATGCTCCTCATCAATAACCCCATTATCTAGAGCTATCTTTAATTCCTTATAGCCTAAATTCAAATCTGGTGGACATCCATATCCATTAACTAAACATTTTCCCTTTAATAGGTGAGACATGGGAAAATCATATGATGCAAGAGATTTATTAATAAGTTTGTATGCTAAATCATAATCTTTACTTACTCCATCACCATACATTTTCATTTTTCCTGCACAAAAGCTTGCATATGCTATTTCCTCAATATCAAGCAAAGTATTAGACGCTTCAATATAATAATCATAAGATTTTATTTTATCCATCTTAACACCATGTCCATAATAATATAAATCCGCAAGCCTATTATATGCTTTTAAATATTTTTTGTTTAATGCCATAGAATAATATTTATAAGCTAATCTATAATCAACTTTTACGCCATATCCATATTGATATGCCTCTCCTACATTTACCATAGATTCTAAATCACCTAAAGACGCAGCTTTATTATAACATTCAAATGAATATTCTAAATTTGGAGAAACATAATCTGATGAAAAATAAATATCTCCGAGTCTTTTTAAAGCTTTAATATTATTTAATTCTTTTGCTTCTTTAAGTAACATAATTGCTTTCAATATATTATTTGAAACAAGATTTGATTTAAAATAAAGATTTGCTAGTGCGTAAATAGATAAATCTTCTTTTTTCTCTCTACCTAGTAAAAAAAATCTTTCAGCCTCATTAAATGATTCAACACAACCAAACCCATTTAATGTCATATATCCCATATAAAATGATGCATTCTTAGCATTATTTTGATAAGCTTCAAAGAAAAGTTCATAAGCTTCCTCTAAATCCCTATCGATTTCCTTCCCCTCCAAAAATAATACCCCAAGGGCAATATAGGCATTATAATCACTTGCCTCAATACCCTTTTGATAATATTCAATAGCTTTAGACGCACTTTTATTTACAAAAAAGCCATTAAGATATAAGTCACCCATATATTTATATGCAGTTATATCTTTTTTTATAATCGCCTTATAAACTTTGTTATAGGCTTTTTTATATTCATGCTTATTAATATATCGGCTTATATCTATCACTTATATCACCCCAATATTTCATCAACGTGTATATACCTAATGTTGTTTTCTTTTAAAGATTGAATATTTTCCTTATTCCCTATTATAAGAATTGTATCATCACTATAATCTCTTTTAGTAATTCCATAATTATCATAAATCACTTTTTGTGCTAATATAGCTTTATCACAAAATTTTATTACTTGCTTAGAGAACGCAAAACACATTCCCATATATTTATATGATATAGGATTATCATTTAATTTATCATATAAATTATTTAGCACATGAAGCTTATTTTTGTTTTTTAAATATTCTTGTGTCCTTTTTTCTTTTAAAAGAATTCTTTCATCTCTTTTTTTAATAAAACCCTTTACAGATTCTATTTTTAAATTGTATTTATTAAGAACATCTAATAGTGAATAATTATTAAGTTTATCCATAATACCTTTTAATACCAATAAAGTCATATAAGCATCATCATCAGATTTATGTAATACTTCTTTTGAAATATCTATACCAAGTTCTAATAATGCTTTATCAAGCGAGGTATTATTAGTTTCTTTAGAAAATAATCTATATAATATTTGCACATCAACATACTTGAAATCAAACATT
>CAVAQB010000053.1:0-9471 GCA_963590725.1 Anaeroplasmataceae bacterium
CAATTACTTCTATTATTACAAAATCAATTGATATTTCAACTAATATTATAACTGCCGCACGTCAAAAAGTAGTACAAATTTTAAATGACCAAATTGCTTTCGAAACTGGCGCTAAATATCAAACTAGATTTAATTCATTAAAAACAGAATATGATACTTTGATAAGCCTTCTTCAAAACCAAAGCCTAGATCTTAATACTACTTTAGATAACTATAATGAAACTAATAGACTATTCTATCAAAACTTAGGAAATGTTCAAACTAAGATTTCTTCATTTTCTCATCAATTAAAACGTAATGAAATAAGTAAAGCTACCTATAAAAAAGAAACTATTGGTCTTAAAAATGAAGCCAATCGCATACAATCACTTATAAACAAAAACGATTTAAAGATTGAAAGAATTTCTAAAAAAGTCGCTCTTGTTCCATCAAGAATTCAACTATTAAAAAATGAGTACGAGAGTAAACGAACTAAAATAGAAAACGAACAAAAAGATGAATTTTCTATTTTATTTGATGCGATTAAGGACTTTGAGTCTTTCTTTAATCAAACTATTAAGATGATTAACGAGCCAAGAAACCTAATTCATGCTGATACGTATTATAAATTTATTTTACAAATAAACAAAATTTCTAATTATTATATAATTCATTCACCAAAAATAATTGATTCATATTTAAAAATAGTTTCTAATGTAGAAAGTGATATAACAAAGCGTTATGATAAGCTTATAAAAAATAATCAACAATCTTATAACGACCAAACCGCAATTGTTAAAAAGACATATCAAAGGAACGCTTTTAATGTCAATTCAAGAATTGATAATGAAAATAATAAGTATGCTGATATGCTTAAGAATCATAATAATAAGATTTTAGAAGTTACAGCAAACTTTGATGATCAAATTAAAGAAAATGAAGATAAATTCAATGAAATCAAAGATAAAATCAATCAAAAACAAAAGAAAGAGCATGAAGATTATATTATGAAATCTTCTTCTACAAGAGATAATATTTTAGGAAATATAAATCTTCACAACAAAAATAATAAAGAACTAAATTTTACAAACAATAAAGATAATAATAACCTTGTTTTAAAATACATTGAACTTAAAGATAAAATAGTTGAGCGCAACAATAATAAACTTGATTCATTTAATTTATCTATTAAAAATATTCCTTATGAATCAAAACTTGAAACACAAGATTATAGCCAAAAAGAATTATTATATCAACAAGAATTTAACATAAAACAAAAGAATTATCTATTAAAATTAAATGACACTAAAAATGGTATTGAAAGTGAAACAAGAAAACATGCATCAAATCTTCAAAATAAGATTAGTAATATAAACTCAATTATATCAAAAGAAAGAAAGGCCATAGCTCAAAAGAGCTAGGCTTTTTTGTTATTGACTTAATTCACGTATTCAAAAAAAATGGTCACCATATAAAAGGCAACCATATTATTATAATTTTATAGAACATTATTTTTCTAATGTATTTAAATAATTTTTAAAGTAATCTGGAAGTTCTGAATGAAATTCCATATATTCTTTTGTTCTTGGGTGAATGAACCCAAGTACACCAGCATGAAGATATTGTCCTGTTTCACTTATAAGCTTCTTACTTCCGTATTGTGGGTCTCCTACAAGTGGATACCCGATATATTTCATATGAACTCTTATTTGATGAGTACGACCTGTTTCAAGTTTAAATTCACACAAAGTGAATTTCTTATATCTTTCAACGACTCTAAAATTTGTAACGGCTTCCTTACCATCTTTTACTACTGCCATTTTCTTACGATCTAATGGATCACGACCAATAGGAGCCTCAATTCTTCCTCTTTCCTCTGAAATAACACCTGAAACCAAACCATAGTAAAGTCTATTTACACTATGTTCTTTAAGTTGTTCCTCAAGAGATTTTACAGCCATATCATTTTTTCCAACCATTAGTAATCCAGATGTATCTTTATCAATTCTATGAACTATACCAGGTCTTACCTCACCTTTTATCCCTTTTAAGTCATCAACTTCATATAAAAGTCCATTAACAAGAGTATTTTCATAATTTCCGCAAGCAGGATGTACTACCATACCAGTAGGTTTATCTACAATTAAAATATCCTCATCTTCATAAACTATATTTAAATTAAGATTTTGAGCTTTTACTTCTAATTCTTTAGGCTTTGTTTCGAGTAAATCAATAACATCTCCACAACATACAATATATGAAGCCTTAGTTTCTTTATTATTAACTAATATTTTATTATCATTAATTAATGATGTAATATACGACCTTGAAACATCATCATTATATGATTTTAAAAACTTATCTAATCTTTGCCCATCATTATTACTTGAGACAATATATTTTTTAAGCATTAAAATCACCATCCCTATTCTTATTATTTCTCTTTACTTTATTATTTTTATAATTCTTCTTATCTTTATTTTCAGAAAAGAAAATACCCCATACCGCAAATACAATTACTCCGCATACTAAAAAAACATCTGCAAGATTGTAAATTGGCCATGCATAATCGCCAATATACATTCCTATAAAATCTATTACACCATCACGCACTTTAAATACAGTTAAGAATCTATCAACCATATTACCAACACAACCACCAAGTGCTAAAGCCATTGCGATTGATACCATTAAATTTTTCCTAAAATCCTTTAAATACTTATATGTTATATATACAAAGACAATTGAGGCAGCTAGTGATAAAATGGCTAATATAAGCGTATTATCATCCATCATTGACCAACCTGCACCTGTATTATATGTTTTGGTAATATATAGAAAATCACCTAATATATTTACATGTGATGATTGTGTAAGTTGTACTTCTACTATCACTTTTGTTATTTGGTCTAGTAACACTAGAACGGTTGCAAATATAAATACAAGCCACATATTCTACCTCGCAATTAAATAAATTATAAACACAAATAAGCCCATCAATATAGATACACTAACATTTACTAAATAAATATATTTTCTATTATTGTAATCATTTATAAGGTATTCCTTAAATGATACTAAATAAAAATTTGTATATAAGAAAATTAGTAAAACAAATAATATTACCAATATTAGAACCAATAATATTTCTAAATCATAATACATATATAATAAATTCACATCTAATAAAACAAATGGTAAAACAATGAAAGTTGATAGAACGAATGATAATAATTTATTTATTATTATATTCTTTAATTTGATGTTTTCTTCAATACTTTTAATTATATCAAAATATTTTTTAATCATTTAATGCCTCCATAGCGCTATCAAATGATTCTACCTTAACAAACTTCATACGTCCCTTTTTTCTACCAAGTTTTAAATATTGATTATATCCATCCTCATAATTATCACTTGGGCATAAGAATATAGATGCTTTATTTTTAAAAGCGGCTACAACTTTTTGTTCTATACCACCAATTTCTCCTACATTACCATCTATATCAATTGTTCCTGTACCTACAACAGTTCTTCCATTCGCAATATCAAGACCGAGTATAGAATTATATATCGCAAGTGTTTGCATAAGACCAGCGCTAGGACCTACAGAATCAATTTTTGCGATATTTAAGGCAGGAGTTGCACTACTATATGATACATTATATTTTTTATAATATGAAATATTAGAATATATTTTATCATCTACTTTGTAATTAGCGCTTGCGGAATTAAGAGTGAGTGTAATTATATCACTACCTCTTAATACCTCAACAACTGAACCTTCCATCATCTTAATATATGAGGCATGAAAGTTTTCTTCATTTGCTTCTACCCCATTAATTTTTGTAATAATATCACCAAGTTCAAATTGTTGTTCACTAGATTTTATATAATAAGAGACAATATAGCCTAAAAATTTATAATCAATATTTACCAGTGAATCTTTTAATTTAGCTTTTTCATATGCATAAATTGCAGATGCTTCAAGTGATTGATTTTTTTGTATTACGCCCATTTTATATAACTCAGATGAGTTAAAAAGAGAATAATTTTTTGTAGGTTCATAAACAGTTGCGTTTTTATCAAGTTTGCCTACAAATTTTTGAAATAATGTTACTTTCGTATTATCATAAACAAATACACTATTTAATGAACCACTACTATTATAATTATTAGATGTTGTAAAAATACTAGATAAATTTGTAATACTACCTGTTGTAGTTACACTACATTCTGTCTTAGTAAGACAAATTATAAGGATAAATATAAAGAAAGGAATATATAAAATAAATAATATTTTATATTTATTTAGAAGATATTTCATTTATATCAACACTTAAAGTTTCACCAAGCTTAGTGTATTTAACACCAGCGGCATCAAACATACGTCTAGACGCAATATTTGTGTTTTCTTCTTTATATTTATCATCCATAAATACTATATTTTTAATTCCAGATTGAATAATTAACTTAGCACAATCATTACAAGGGAATAAAGAGACATAAAGTGTCGCACCATCTAATGATGATATATTAGAGTTTAGGATTGCGTTAGCCTCTGCATGAACTACATAAGGATATTTTGTGTCTAGTGCATTTAAATCCTTATCATTTACCCAAGGGAATTTACTATCATCACATCCCATTGGGAATCCATTATATCCAATACCAACTATTCTCTTTTTCTGGTTAATAATACAAGCTCCCACTTTAGTATGAGGATCCTTACTTCTTTTAGCGCTAAGTAAGGCTACACCCATAAAGTATTCATCCCATGAAATGTAATCCTTATTTTTCATTTAAAAATCCTCCTATTATGGATTTAATCTATCTGGTCCACGGAATATGAACATACTATCCTTAATACCTTCGTTAAATAAAAGCATAGTAATTCTATCAACACCTATTCCAAATCCACCATGAGGTGGGCATCCATACTTGAAGAAATCAAGATAGAACAATACATCATTTGTAAGTCCTTTTTCATCAGCTTGTTTCTTTAATACATCATATCTATGCTCACGTTGAGCTCCAGTTGTGATTTCACAACCCTTCCAGATTAAATCATATCCACAAGGTATACCTTTTTCATCACGCATATGATAGAATGCACGACATTCTTTAGAATATCCAGTTATAAATAAGAATTCATGTCCAAACATATCCATAGATAGTTTTTCAACCATTCTCTCTCCTTCAGTTGTAAGGTCACCCTTTTCACTTTCGCTAACTTTATATCCATAACGTTTTTCAAGTTCATTATATACATCATGAAGGTCCATTACAGGGAATGGAAGAGTAGGAACAACTACATCAAGACCAAATACATTTTTTATTTGTTCTCCATAAGTTTCCTTTACACCTTTTAAAGCATATGTAATCATTTCTTCTTCTAAATGCATTACATCTTTATAAGATTCAATATATGAGAATTCAAGATCTAGACCAGTAAATTCAGTTGCGTGCTTACGTGACGCAAACTTTTCGGCACGGAATACAGGTCCTGTCTCAAATATACGTTCAAATCCTGCAGCCATAGCCATTTGCTTATAGAATTGTGGAGATTGAGCTAAATACGCATTACGATCAAAATAATCTACCTTAAATACTCCAGCTCCTGATTCAGATTCAGCACCAATTAATTTTGGTGAATGAATCTCAATAAAATTATTGTTAACTAAATACTCACGGCATTTATTCACAAATAAACTTTGAGTCTTAAACATTAATGTATTTTTATCTGTTCTAAGATCAATCCATCTATAATCTAGTCTTAAATCAATATTAGTTTCTTCTCCCTTAGGGGCAACAATTGGAGATGCTGCCGCAATACTATCTATAGAAATTGTATCAGGATACATTTCCATACCATTTAATTTTACATATTCAGATGCTTGTATCATACCTTCAGCCTCAATTACTGAATCAACAGTAATACTTGCAAGTGTATCTTCTAAATCTGGATGATTAGCCTTTTCAACAGTTAATTGAAGTTTTCCTGAAATATCACGTAATACAATAAAGCACATTGCTTTCTTATTACGGATTGTTTCAACAAATCCAGCAACATGATTTACTTCACCTAATTTAATATCTTTAATTAAAACTCTTTTCATATTATATCTCCTTTATATCTTACTTATTATTGCATCCATGACAACCACTATTTTTAACTAAATAGTCATAGATATACGAATAAATATCCGAAATCTTAATTGTTTCTTGAGTATTTGTATCATTGTTTTTAATATTTGCACAACCATTTTCTATTTCATTATCTCCAAGTATTACTGTAAATAATGCGTTATTCTTATCAGCAAGCTTAAATTGTGCCTTAATTGACTTATTATTATAATCCATTTCAGAAATAAGTCCACCCATACGGCAATTATTTAAAATTTGTGAACCACAAGAAATTGCCTTATCACCCATAGCTATTATAAATAAGTGTGACTTAGTTAGTGGAGCTAAATTCTTACCTTCTGACTCTAAAGCAAATAGTAATCTTTCCATACCAAACGCAAGTCCACATGCTGGTGTATCAGGTCCACCTAGTTCTTTTATAAGATTATTATATCTTCCACCTGCACAAATAACATTTTGCGCTCCAAGTTCTTGACAATCAACTTCAATTTCAAATACTGTATGAGTATAATAATCAAGACCTCTAACTAAATTTTCATCTACTTCATAGTCAATATTCATATTTTTTAGAGCTTCTAATACTTGTTCAAAATGTTTCTTTGAACCTTCATTAAGGTATGATGAAATCTTTGGCGCTCTTGCAAAATAATCTTTATTATGATCAACTTTACAATCAAGAATTCTTAAAGGGTTTTTATGAAGTCTTACTTTACAATCTTCACATAAATCATCTTCATATTTTGTAAAATATTCTACTAAAACATCTTTATAAGCCTTTCTTGATTCCTCATCACCAATAGAATTAATTTTAACTTTAATTCCACCTAAACCAAATTCTTTAATAACTGCACAAGCTGTAGCTATTACTTCAGCGTCCATTAATGGTGAACTAGAACCTAAAGCCTCAATTCCAAATTGATTAAATTGTCTTTGTCTTCCTCTTTGAGCACGCTCATATCTAAACATAGGCCCCATGTAGAATAATTTTGATACAGGATTTTCTACATAAAGTTTATTTTCAATGAATGCACGTGCAACTCCTGCAGTACCTTCAGGTCTTAAAGTCATTTGTCTATCTCCACGGTCAACAAAATCATATGTTTCCTTTGTAACCATATCTGATGAATCATTTTGATCTCTATGGAATAAATCACCAGATTCAAATATTGGAGTTCTTATTTCTTTAAAATTATAAAGTTTACAAACTTTTCTAATTCTTGCCTCAATATTACTCCATTTTTGTGAGTCTTCTGGCAAAATATCAACTGTTCCTTTTGGCTTTGCGATTGTCATAATCATTTTTCTCCTTTTGTTAAAATAAAAACGTCCCACAAATAAGGACGTTAATTACGCGATACCACCTTAATTCTAGCTTGTGCTAGCACTTAGGTCCGTTAACGCCTGGTACGTTGTAGTTTAATACACACTAAAAAGGTGTCTTCTTATATTTATCTAATGAATCCTTTCACCATCTGATTCTCGCTTTAAATAGAATTAATATAATACTATTCCTTCCTTCGTTTATATACTATATTATTTTAACAAAATCTTACTATTTTGTAAATAATATAATTATTTATAACATTCCTTATAAAAAATAAAATTTTATTAGTGTAAACTTAATCCATATAATTCATTTTATAATATTTTAATTAACACCATAAAAAAAATAAGGGATATCCCTTATTTTTGTAATTTATCAATAAACTTTTTAATACGCTCTAAAGCCTTCTTAAGAGAATCAATAGAATATGCATATGATATACGAAGGTATCCTTCACCACAATCACCAAATGCAGTACCAGGGACAACAACAACGTGTTCTTCTTCTAAAAGTTTAGTTGCGAAATCCTCAGATGATAACCCAAATTTTTTAATATTTGGGAATACATAGAAAGCGCCATATGGCTCGAAACATTCAATTCCCATTTCGTGGAATTCATGAATTAAGAAACGTCTTCTCTCATCATATGCTTCTCTCATTTTCAAAACATCTTCTTCACCATTTTTTAAAGCTTCAATAGCTGCATATTGTGAATTCGTTGGTGCACACATTATGCAAAATTGGTGAATCTTTGTCATCTGTTTAATAATCTCTTCAGGACCACAAGTATAACCAAGTCTCCATCCTGTCATAGAAAACGCCTTAGAAAATCCATTAATCATGATAGTTCTTTCTTTCATACCAGGAATTGAAGCAATTGATATATGCTCACCTTTATATGTAAGAGATGAATAAATCTCATCAGATACAACAATTAAATCATTTTTAATACAAACATCCGCAATATCTTCTAAATCCTTTCGTTCAAGGATAGCTCCTGTAGGGTTATTTGGAAATGGAAGAACTAAAATTTTAGTTTTTGGTGTTATAGATTGAATAAGCTCTTCTTTTGTTAATCTAAATTCATTTTCTTCTTTTAAATTTATTATGACAGGAACAGCACCAGCAAGGATTATTGTAGGTACGTATGCAACATATGATGGCTCAGGAACAATAACCTCGTCACCAGGATTAATCATAGCGCGCATCGCAAGATCAATACCTTCACTACCACCAACTGTAATTAAACATTCACTAATAGGATTATAACTAACACCTATATGATTTTTAGTCCATACACATACTTCTTGTCTTAATTCTTTTAAGCCACTATTTGAAGTATATATTGTCTTACCACGCTCAAGAGTATAAATACCCTCCTCACGAATATGCCAAGGTGTTTCAAAATCTGGTTCACCAACACCAAGTGATATTACATCATCATACATTGAAGCAATATCAAAAAACTTACGAATTCCAGATGGCTTTAAATTAACAACCTTATCACTTAAATATTTACTCATGCTTGAATAATCATCCTTTCATCTTTAGAATTTTCTTCAAGTATAGTTCCATGATCCTTATACTTCTTTAAAACAAAGTGAGTTGCACATGAAAGTATAGACTCCATAGGTGACAATTTATTCGCAACAAATAAAGCTACTTCCTTCATAGTACGCCCTTCAATAAATACAGTGAAATCAAATCCACCTGACATCAAATAAACAGCATTTACTTCATCGAATTTATAAATTCGTTCAGCAATTTTATCAAAACCTATTCCTCTTTGAGGAGTAACTTTAACCTCTATTAAAGCATTAACCTTCTCATTATCAGTTTTATCCCAATTAATTAATGTATGATATCCACATATAATCTTTTCTTTTTCTAATTTTTGAATCTCGTTAGCAAGTTCTATATCACTAACACCTAACATAATCGCGGCTTCATGAAGATCAATTCTACTATTTTTTTCTAATAACTTTAAAATTTTATCTCGCATATTAAGATCTCCTTTATAC
>CAVAQB010000054.1:0-14744 GCA_963590725.1 Anaeroplasmataceae bacterium
TGCTTGAACAGGGTCACGACGTGCCGCATTTTTAGCAGGTAAGATTCCAGAAATCAATGTTAATATTACTGATAACAATACCATTATTATAGCTGTTTTAAATGTTAAGTGGCAAATAGATGAAATGCTTCCATTTGTAGCGCTATTTACACCAGCATTTATAATTAAGCATAATATTCCAGTTACAAATATTCCAAATACACCTGATGCAAATCCAATCATTACAGTTTCTGATGTAAATAGATTTGATACATCTTTCTTTCTTCCACCAAGTGAACGAATAACTCCAATTTCTTTAATACGTTCTACTACCGATACATATGTAATAATTCCAACCATTACTGTTGATACTACAAGTGATAATGAAGTAAACGCAACTAAAGCAATTGTTACAATTTGAATCATTGAATTTATCATATTAATTATTACCGCTACTGCATCAGTATATTTAATTTCTCCTGTCGCAGCTACTAAAGTATATCCTTGTGCTATAGAACTATTTTTAGCGTCATGTATTATATCTCCATTTGAATTTATATAATATCCGTTATTTCTATCAGCTTCAGTAAGTGTTTTAGTAGACAAAACGTTAGAATATGTAAAATCTTGTGATGTAGTAAAATCCTCATACACATTAAATGTAACATCATCGCTACTATTCCATTTGTCTAGATAATCAGTTACTAAATCTTTTTTATCAAAATCAAGTGGGTAGATATTTATTTTTGATGGTAATGTATTAGCGCCTAAATATCTAGCATCCACTGTATAATTCATATATTCAACAGCGCCTGTTGTAGATTGTCCATCTCCCATTAATGATAATAATGATGACATTTGATTAGTTGTTCCTAAATATACTTTATTTGTAGTATTTATAACTTCTTTTCCAACTCCGTTATCTTGTGTTGGATTATAGTAATAATATGGTAGTGTATATTCAAGTCCAAATAGCGAATTATATGTAGTAGTCTCTCCTGTAGCACTAGGTATTACAATACCATTTCTTAATTCTGTTGCGATTTGGGAATTATAATTTATTTTTATAATTTGTCTTGCAAGTTCTTCTGTATATAAAAATCCTGTAGATAGCGCTCCATAGGAAATACCTTCCTTTGGTTTTACAATTCCACAAATATTTAATTCGATTTTTTCACACTTATCAAAAGATGAATCATATTTATAATTGTAATTATAATAATTTTGAATACCAGTAGGTGTAGCATTTTTAGAATATACTGCATCATTTGAATACCAAGTGAATTTCTTTCCAACTAAGTTTTCATATGAAATTTTTGTAGGATATCCAGCCTTTGTTTTAGCATTTTCATAAGATATCTTTAAATCTTCATAAGTCTTTTCTTTACCAGTTAATGCATTTAATAATCCATCATAAATCATATTAAAGAATTCTTCTTCACTAAAATAGCCAAGTTGTGTTAATAATAGGTCAGAAAGCATTGAATCTTCATCTAATACAATAATAATATCATTACTGTTTTTAGGCATATCACCATAAACAACATCATATTGTTTTGTAATATAATCATTATTAGATACTGATTGTGAGAAAGTATTTGATATTGAAGTTATTATACTAGCATAATCTTTATAATCATCCATTTCACTAATTAGGGATGAATATAATTTATTTATAGAATTAATTGATCTTACTTCAGAAGAAAGAACTCCATCGTGTGATCTATCATCATAGCCTAGATTAAATGTTGTGTATATATTTGGTGTTAAATCAAGACCATAATCAAGTTGAATAGCATTATAATATTCTTTTGGCATTGACATCGCAAAATCAACATAATCTTTATTAATTGAGTTCTTAGTCATCATATTAAGTAAAATATCTTGATTAGCTATCAAATATTGCATCATAGAATTAATATTAACATAACCTTTTTCAAGTGCTTTTTTAACTTTTTTCATAGATGATGTATTCATCATTGAAGAATAATCTATTGCGCTTTCTCCAACATACACAGGGTTTCCTGACAACATATCATCTTGCATTGTATCTATATAATCATTTACACCTCTTGATACCGCAAGTACTAAAGCCACTCCTATAATACCAATTGATCCTGCAAGTATTATCATAAAAGTTCTTTTAGCTTTAGATAATAGATTTTTAAACGATAACATAAATGCAGTAAAGAAGTTCATTTTAGCTTTTTCTTTTTTTGGTGTATCTTGATTTTTATTAAGTGAGGCAATTTCATTAATTTCCTCTTCTTCACTAAATGGATTTGAATCCTCTATAACCACTCCATCCTTAAGACGAACTATACGAGTTGAATACTTTTCAGCAAGTTCAGGGTTATGAGTTACCATTATTACAAGTCTATCTTCTGCGATACGCTTAATAAGTTCCATTATTTGAACTGAAGTTTCAGAATCAAGGGCTCCTGTTGGTTCATCAGCCAATAGTATTTCAGGATTATTTACAAGAGCACGGGCAATTGCTACTCTTTGGCATTGTCCACCAGATAGTTGATTAGGCTTCTTATTATATTGTCCGCTTAATCCTACTTCATCTAATGCTTTTCTTGCACGATTTTTTCTTTCTTCCTTTGACACTCCTGAAATTGTAAGTGCTAATTCTACATTTTGTTCAATTGTTTGGTGTGGGATTAAATTATATGCTTGGAAAATAAATCCAACTCTATGATTACGATATACATCCCAATCTCTATCACTAAACTCTTTAGTTGAAACACCATTTATAAAAAGATCCCCCGATGTATATTTATCTAGTCCACCAATAATATTTAATGTAGTAGTCTTACCACATCCTGATGCACCTAAAATAGATACAAATTCATTTTTTCTAAATGATAAGTTTATTCCTTTTAATGCTTCTACATATGTATCTGCAACCCTATATTTTTTTGTTATGTTTTTAAGTCTTAACATTCTTTATTACCTCTGTTTCTTACAAGTTTATATAAATCATTCGCAAACCTTTTAAATTCCTCTTCACCTAAAATGTTTATAGATTCTTCTATTCTTTCTTTAATATTATTTTTAAGCCACACAATATCTTGATACCCTTTTTCTGTTAAATGAACATACGTAACTCTTTTATCATTTTTACCTTTTATTCTTTGAACTTTCATATCTTTTTCAAGCTTATTTACTATTACAGCCATACGTGCAGTAGATACATTTAACATCTCGGATAATTCAGTAATTGTCTTGTCCCCATCAGCAAGCAATCTTATAACAAAGTTTTGTCCTTGTGTACCCTCATCAAAGATTTTATTTGGCTTATATTTTAAAAATTCTTCTACCCAAAAATCTATTTCCATATTTCACTCCAAAAAATTAACTAACCCCGTTAGCAATATCATTATATATCTTTGATTGTTCTTAAGCAATCATTATTATTTATAAAACGTTTACATTAAAATTCAGTTAAAACCAAAAGGCTTAGTTTTAATTGAAATAATATTATACTTATAGTATAATCTTGTTATCGGGTGATTTTATGAAGGAAATAGGATTTATTGAAATTAAAAATGGAGTTAGTAATGCCATATATGAAGCATGTCACAATTTAAACGAGTTCACTATGAATCATTTATTAAAGGCAAAAGCATGCGAACATGACACTCTTGCGTGTGAAATTATGCAAAATATTATCGATAACGCAAATCTTGCGAAAACTGAGCACATTCCAATGTGCCAAGATACAGGAATCGTTACATGTTTTGCATATATTGGATATGATGTTCATCTTACATGCGATCTTTATGAAGCTATTAATGCTGGTGTTTTAGATGCATATGATAAATATTATTTAAGAAAAAGTGTGGCTGATGCCATTACTCGTATTAATACAAAAAATAATACTCCTGCAATAGTACATATTAAAATGGTACCTGGAGAAAACTTACGACTTGTCCTTGCGCCAAAGGGTGCCGGTTCTGAAAATATGAGTAAGATGGCAATGCTTAATCCAACTGATGGAATTGATGGTATTAAGAAATTTGTTTTAGACGCAATTAAATCTGCAGGTGGACGTCCTTGTCCCCCACTATTTTTAGGAATCGGAATTGGTGGAAATTTTGAGACTTGTTGTGAAATGGCCAAGGAAGCATTAATGAGAACTTCTCCTTCACCTGACCCTACTGTAAGACAAATTGAAGAAGATATAAAAAGAGAATGTAATAAGTTACATATAGGTCCTATGGGACTTGGTGGACAAACTACTGTTATGGATGTGTTTATAAATACGACACCATGCCATATTGCCTCACTTCCTGTAGCTCTTAACATTCAATGTCATGCGAATAGACATCAAGAGGTGATTTTATAATGGATTTTAAATCATTACACGCTGGAGATATTATTAATTATACCGGTACTCTTTATACATCAAGAGATGCCGCACATCAAAGAATAAAGGGATTAATTGATAACAACGAGGTTTTACCAGTAGATTTTACTGATTCTCTTATATATTATGCAGGACCTACTCCTACAAAACCTGGAGAGGTAATCGGTTCAATTGGCCCTACTACTTCTTCAAGAATGGATAAATTTATTGATTACATGCCAAATCTTAAAATTAAAGGTATGATTGGTAAAGGCCCTAGAGATAAAAATGTGCAAGAGGCTTGTAAAAAATATGGCCTTGTATATTTTGTTGTGACCGGTGGAGCTGGAGCTCTTCTTTCTAAAAGAATTGTTAGTGCTAAAGAGGTCGCATTTGAAGATCTTGGTTGTGAATCAATCAAAAAACTTGAGGTAAAAGATTTCCCTCTAATTGTTGCGTATGATACATACGGAAATAGCGTATTTGAAAGGAAGATAGATTAAAATGGATTTAAAAGAAAAAGCCTTAAAGGCTCATATTGGTGGAAAGTTTACTACAGGAGTTAAACTACCACTTGAAAATAAAGATGATTTAAGTATTGCCTATACTCCAGGAGTTGCAGAGCCATGTAAAGAAATTGCGAAAGACCCTGAGCTTGCATATAAGTATACTTCAAAATCTAATACAATCGCAGTAATTTCAGATGGAACTGCAGTTCTAGGACTTGGTGATATTGGTCCTCTTGCCGGAATGCCTGTTATGGAAGGAAAATCAGCATTATTTAAAAGATTTGCTGATATTGATTCAGTACCAATTGTACTAGATACTAAGGACCCTGATGAAATTGTAAGAACAGTTGAAATATTAGCTCCTTCTTTTGGAGGAATTAATCTTGAAGATATTTCAGCACCACGCTGTGTTGATATTGAACGTAGACTTGTAAAGTCACTAAATATACCTGTAATGCATGACGATCAACATGGTACTTCTATTGTTGTAGGAGCCGCAGTATTAAATGCAGCTCGTTGTACTCATAAAAATCTTGAAGATTTAGTAGTAGTAATGTCTGGAACAGGAGCTGCAGGTTCAAATATTGCGCGTATGTTAAAACGACTTGGAGTTAAAACAATTTATGCATCAAATAAAGATGGAGTTGTAGACATTAAGAATTATGATAAATATGATTTTTTAATTAAAGAATTATTAGATGATGGAATTATAGATACTAAACCAGGTCATGATAATACACTTGCGTCATTATTAAAAGATGCGAATGTATTTGTTGGTGTATCTGCACCAAAGCTTGTAACATCAGAAATGGTTAAGACTATGAAGGATCCATTCATTTTCGCAATGGCAAATCCAACACCAGAAATCACATATGATGAGGCAATTGAAGGTGGAGCCATTATAGTTGGTACAGGACGTAGTGATTATCCTAACCAAATCAATAACCTTCTTGCATTCCCAGGAATTTTCCGTGGAGCACTTGATTCTAAGGCTACAAAGATTACTGAAGGTATGAAGATGGCTGCCGCAAAGGCATTAGCTGGATTAATTAGTGATGAAGATTTAAGACCAGATTACATTATACCATCAGCATTTGATTCCCGCGTAGTACCTGCAGTAGCTAAGGCTGTTGCCGATGAGGCAGTTAAAGCTGGAGTAATTAGAAAATAACAAAATAAGGCTTATGGCAATAATCCATAAGCCTTTATTTTACATTTTTTACATAAAAAAGGATTCGATTAATTTCGAATCCTTTAAATTTAATTTTTATGCAGCAGGAGTTAATACTATAGCATAAATATTAACACTACTACTTGGGGATCCTATATAATACTCAGCACCACCCTGAACTGTTACAGAATCTTGTCCTACACTTTTACCTGGAGCAGAGAAAGACTTAACAACAGTAGTGTGTGCCGTATCATTCCATAGTGCAAGAGTTCTATCCTGAGTTGGATTACCAGACATACAAGCAATAGATACAACAACATTTCCTGTTACAGATGTCAAATCAAGTATAAGGTAATTTGAATCTGTTTTAGCAGCATCAAGTTTTAGTCTGCATTCAGAAGTTTTTGTAGCACCGCTTGCATCAGTATATTCCTTAGAATTAGTATCAATTGTAGTAGTATTAGATGTAGTTGCAACAACAGTTACATATCCATCATCATCAATTGTTTGAGTATCTGATATAGTTTTTGATGTATTAAAAACAATAGTCTTTGCAGTAAATGCATCTGGTGTTGGGTCTGCAGCAAGAGTTGTAGTTCCTCCTACATTAATTGTATATGCATCATCATCAAATAATGTATCATTCCAATTAACCTTAAATGTATTATCTCCAGCCTTAACTTTTACCATTAAAGTTAAAGTATCATTTGTATAATTAGCTTTAGTAGCTCCTGTTACCTTAATAGTTGAATCTGTGATTTTATTTTTTGTGCTGTTATCAAATTGAATAGGTAATGTTAATGACACATAAACGAAGTTACCTTTAGCAGTATCATTATATTGAATCTCACCAGCTGTAATATTAAGTTTTGTATCATCAGTGGCATCTACAGTTGTAGTTAAATTATTTGAATCCATAGTACTATACGCAATTGTAGCATGAGCAGTTTCAGTTCCTAAAGTAATAAAGCCATTTGCAAATGTAAATTTATATTCCATAGGCTTTGCGACATAATCTGAATTATTAGACCAAACAATTGAAACAGTCTTTATAACATCGTTAATTCTATTCTTAATTTGATCTGCCTCTGATGCTACTTCATTTCCCTCAGCATCTGTTGTCTTATCATTTGAAAGCATTAGATATCCTGTTACAGTACCATCTGAATTTACCTTAGCATTGTATAAACCATCTACTGAAACTCCATCTTGTTTTTCATATGCAACTTCATCATTAGTAGGAAGTTTAAATGTTACCTCAACTCCATATCCAGCGTAACCTGCTACGGCTTTTTCTAAATGTAACACTACTCCACTAATTCCAAATGTCTTAGCAGTTGCATCTGTTGTATTTATATGAGTATCAATATATCCACTTTCAACAGAAGCACTATATGAAGATAAATCTACAACATCTGGGTCCTTAGCAGAAATTTCTAACTCATCACCCTTAACTGTAAGAGTTACAGTAGCCGCATCATAATTAAGTGTTAAATTCTTAGATAATTCTTTTTGAGAAAGTGCCTCTAAGCTTACAGCAGTACCTTGCTTAGCAGTATCTTTTGATACAGTACCGTTTAGATTTGTATTAGCATGATATTCTTGATAATAGCATGTAGCTGTATCAAGATTTAATGTACCATTATTTTGTCCTACAAATGTATTAACTTGTGTTGCAGTACCTGATGTTGCATTTGCTGTATAGTTAATTACAGCAGAATTCTTAATGCTAATAGTTGTTTCAGCATCTTTATTATTTCCGACTAAAGCTCCAACATTCTTTGTTGCTGTAACAGTTCCTGATGCAACTATTCCATCAAACGAAATAACTGAGCCTGTAGATTTTCCTTTATTTGCATATCCAAATACAAGTCCACCAGTTTCTCCAGCGTTTGATGTTAAATTTAATTCTACAACGCAATCTGTAAAATTAACTTTCATATTAGTAGTTACAACTGTCGCAAGAATTCCTCCATTATATTTTGTACCTGTAAGAGTTGAATTCTTAATTGTAATTCCATCAAAGTTAACAACACCATCAACTTCTTTAGCTTGACCTGCAACTATTGCTGCATATCCATTTGAAGCTGTTGAAGTAACTGTTGCGCTATCAAAATCAACATCAGTTATTGTAGCCCCATTCTCAACAGTACCTGCTAAAATACCAGCATTTTGTTCTGCTACAGTAAGGGAAGCATTTACAAATGTAATATCTTGAACTGTACCACTTAATTTACCCCAAATTCCTGCAGATTTTAAATCTGATTCAATCTTTAAGTTTGTAATCTTATGATCATCTCCATAAAGCTTTGCGCTAAATGAGTTAATTAAGTTACCACTGCTTATAATATCTGTTAAATTTGTATTACTAGCCATACGATTTAATGCTTCAGTAAATGTTAAATCAGCTGAAAGATATGCATTTGTCTTTTGACTCTTAGCGTTAACATACGCAACAAATTCATCAACGGTTTTAATTTCAGTAATAGTCCATCCAGCATAGAAAGTAGTATCTTTTGTGATAGTAACTTCTGTTGGTTTAATTGCCTCAGTTGGATCAGCTTTTGCAGCTTTATCTGCAGTATCATACCATCCAACAAATGTTAATTCATGACCTTTATCATCTTTTGAAGCTTCAGTTACATTTGGTGCTGTCGCAACTGCAGTATTGTAAGTAACTCCAACAGTTGGAGTTTCAACCTTTCCTGCTTCTGCAGCATTACCCTTAACATCAAATGTTACAGTGTATTTATTAATTTCAAATCCTGCATAAATATATCTTACTCCATCTTCTTCTAATATAGTAGATAGGTCTGTATCAGCAGTAATTTGATTTTTAGCCTCTGTATCCAAAAACCATCCTTTAAATGTGTATCCATCTTTTGTAGGTTTTACATTTTTTAAGGCGTCTAATAACTCTTGTGCAGTCTTAGCTTTATATGCTTCTATATCAGTACCAAGAACTGCTGCAGAATCATTAACATCTAATGTAATTGTATAGCTCTTTGTTTTGTCGTTACCACACGAAACTAAAGCTATCGCAGATAGTGCTGTTAAAGCTCCAGCACCTATAATTGATTTCTTCTTATTCATAAAATATTCTCCTTTTTTAAAATCTATTTAAATTATACATTGAAAACGCTTTATAGTCAAGCAATCACAGTCTTTTTTAACCATTATTTAATCGATTATCTAATCACTTTAAGTATTAAATCCAACTTTTTATAATTTTTACCTATTTTTATACTATTTTTTATATATTCGAGGCACGAATCCTCTCCTATATTATTAGAATAAATATCTAATATTTTATCTCCTTTAGATACTTTATCTCCAACTTTTTTATATAGATATATTCCTACCGCGCTATCTATATTATCGCCAAGTTTGTGCCTACCCGCACCAAGAGCTGATGCCGCAAGGCCAATACCATATGCATCTATTTTCTCTATATATCCACTATCCTCTGCCTTATATGATATTATTCTTTCTGCGCTTTTAAATAGGCTATATGATTCACACACCATACTATTTCCACCCTGTGCTTTAACAAAATCCTTAAATTTGTTTAATGCAGTACCATCATGAAGCGATTTATTAGCCATATCATATGCTTCTTCTAATGATTCAATACCTAACGCATCCATTAATATATATGCACATAGTGATGAGCATAAAACTTCTAAATCTGCAGGTCCATTTCCTTTAAGTGTTTCGATAGCTTCAATCACCTCTATTGAATTACCAACGGCATTACCAAGCGGTTCTTCCATATTTGTAAGAATTGCGCTCATCTTTTTACCAGCCATACGTCCAATAGATACCATAAGCTCTGCCAGTTTTTGGGCATCGATAATATTTTTCATAAATGCACCTGAACCAACTTTTACATCAAGCATAATTACATCATCATTTGCCGCAAGTTTTTTAGACATAATAGATGATGCGATTAACGGAATTGAGGCAACTGTTGAAGTAACATCTCTTAAGGCATAAATCTTTTTATCAGCAGGTGCTAAATTACCACTTTGCGCAACAACTGACATGCCAACTGTATTAACCTCGTTTATAAAATCCTCATTTGATATTGATACATTAAAGCCTGGGATTGATTCAATTTTATCTATAGTACCTCCTGTATGTCCAAGACCTCTTCCACTCATTTTAGGAAACTTAATTCCAAATGAGGCAACCATAGGTCCTAAAATGAGCGTCGTTTTATCTCCAACGCCTCCTGTTGAATGCTTATCAACCTTTATACCATCAATTTCATTATTATTTATAACATCTCCGCTATCCCTCATTTTAAGAGTAAGACTTGTGGCCTCGCTATCAGTCATTCCTTTAAAATATATTGCCATAAGAAAGGCAGACATTTGATAATCTGGAATAGATCCATTTGTATATCCCTCTACTACATACTCTATTTCTTCATTTGTAAGTTCATGACCATCTTGCTTAGATTTGATAATATCAATAATATTCATTTTTATCCTCCATTTTATTTAGAATAAATACCTAAATTCTTTATTTCGTATCTCTTATCTAATTCAATAGCCTTAATAGCGTTCATAATATTATTAATTTCATCTTTTTTAGATGATATTTCTATATAAAAATTATATTTACCAAGCGCTTCTTTAGTAGGTCGAGACATTATAGCGTTTAAATTCACCTTATATTCGTTAAATAATTTTAAGGCATCAAATAATATACCTGGATAATCCTCGTTCATAAAAAGACATAGTGAACATTTAATATCCGAATCAAGATTAGGTTCTATATCCTTAGATACAACTACAAACCTAGTTGAATTATTAGATGCATCTGATAAATTATTGATACAAATATTAAAATTATAATCCATAGCCTTATGAAGCGGAATAATCGCTCCATATGTATCATCTGATTTTAATAAATTATTAAAAGACATCATATTAGAATCTGTAATAATTAAATTAAAATGATTCTTCATAGTTAAAAAATCTAAGCATTCCTGCTTGGCCTTAAATTGTACAAATACGTTCTTTACATCCTCTATTTTTAAAGCATTAGACACAAACGCAAATTCTACATCCGAATTTAGTTCATATATAATCTTATAATTATTTTTTATAAGTGTATCTATTGTCTCCAAAACATAACCATCTATTGAATTTTCAAATGGTAATATTCCAATACCTGTATCATTTATTCCTTCACATACACTCTTAATATTAGGATAATAACAAATGTTATAATCAAGATTAAATTCTTTTAAATATGCCTTACATGCCACATCACAAAATGTACCCTCAGGCCCTAATACAGCAATGTTTTTTCTATTATACATTGATTCCATTACATAATCACTTTCTTTCTTGAATATATATACACTTCTATTTTTTTTAGCTTTTATCACTTTAAAATAATTATCACTAATATATACAGCAGTATCATTTTCTAATGCTAATCCTGACATATTGTATTTTTTAGGAATTGTATTAAAGAAATCTCTATCACCTAAATTATAGTGAGGACACAGACAGTAATTAATTAATCCAATTCCTTCTACCATTTTATAATTATAGGTATGATAATTATCCTCATATGAATCCATATCTCCAACTGCATATCGCCCCATCATATTCATACCAGCACTAATACCTACTAAAAGTTTATTTGTATTTTTTAAATATGAATCTATATTATATTCCTTTATTTTAGATACAAGACACCTTGTATCTCCACCATCAAAATATATAATATCAGTCCATTCTAATAAATCAAATATATTATTTGGGTTTTTATACAATTGTAAAAAATTAAGACTGCATGTATATTTATTAAATAAAGCCAAAAGCTTCATTTTTGATTTAAGACTATCTTTTGATGCGGCAGTTACAAATAATATATTTGGATTATATTTATAATTTACTATAAACTTTTCAATAATGTCATTTTCAAGTATAACATCATGCCCACCGATTAATAATAATCTCATTTTTATTTTCTCTTTCTAGCCTCTAGTCTATAAATCGGACCAAGTTTTGATTTTTTAGCCTCATATTCTGTCATTATATTGAACATATCTTTGTTGTGTAAGTCTACTGATATATTTGATAGAACCCAATTATTTTGTGATAATGATTCTATTGAATATTCAAATAAAATCTTATTATCAGTTTTCTGCATAATAGCCCCATTATCATTTAAAATATGCTCATAAATATCTAAGAAGGTTTTATATGTAAGTCTTCTTTTCGCATGCCTTGTCTTAGGCCATGGATCCGAGAAATTAAGGTAAATATTATCTACCTCACCTAACTCGAAAATATTTAAAAGTGTTTCTGCATCTGCATTTATCAGCTTAAGATTTTGAATTTCTTCATCTTCAATTTTCTCAAGTGCACGAATAAGTACACTTTCAAATTTTTCTATCGCAATAAAATTAATATCTGGAAATGCCTTCGCCATACCAATAATAAAATTACCCTTACCACAACCTATTTCAAGATGTATTGGATTATTATTATTGAATACTTTTCCCCAATTACCTTTAAAGCCTTCAGGCTGTGCAATAAAATAGTATTTATTTTCCTCTAGTGCTTCTCTTGCACCTTTTATTTTTCTTAGTCTCATTATTTTACTAACTCATAAATAGCGTATGCATATATCGCTATATCTTTCTTAAAATTTTCTAGATTTATAAATTCATTTGGAGAATGAATTAAATTATCTTCACCAGGGAATGTAGGACCAAAGGCAACACAATTATCAATAAATTTTGCGTATGTTCCACCGCCAATAGTCATTGGCTTATTTACCTCATCTAAAGCTATTTCCTTGTATGCTTTATATAATGATTGTACAAGGTTAGAGTTTGGGTCTACATAATGTATTGCTTCTCTATGTGTAGGTTTATATATAAGATTATGCTTATTAGCACACTCCTTAACATATACATCAATTACTTTTTCACAAGATTCTTTAGGAGTTCTACAATCTATTTCAATATGGCATTCATTATTTTCAACATCAAACACTCCAGGGTTTAATGATAATCTACCCATATCTCCATTTTCAGCATCTATTTCCATTCTTTTACCATATGGATCATCTAGAAGACAATCTAATATAAATTTAGTAAAATTATCAGAATGAATACTATCAACAAATCTTGCCATACTAAAGTTGGCATTAATACCAAGCTCTGGCATTGAACCATGAGCCGCTTTACCATATGTAATATAAGTATCACCATCAATTTTACCTGAAATGTTATTATCAGTTAAAAATTTATTAAATTCTTCCTTATAATTACCCTTTAAAGTAACCTTACATGTATCTGGTACTATATTAGATCTTGTACCACTCTTCCATGTATCAATGATTGAATCATGATTAACATTACCAAGAATATCAAATGATGCGAATGCCTTCTCACCATAAATTAGTGGAAAATCTGCATCTGGAGAAAATCCCATTTGTGGTTTCTTATGATTTGAAAAATAATGTTTTAGGCAACGTGAACCTGATTCTTCATCACATCCTACTATTATTTGTACTTTTTTATTAAATTTAATTCCTAAATCTTTAAGCATTTTAACAGCATAATAAGAAGCTATAACAGGTCCTTTATCATCAGTAGTACCTCTACCATAAAGATTACCATTAGCCTCTACTGCCTCAAATGGATCAGTTTTCCAATCACCATCTGCAGGGACTACATCTAAATGTCCTAATATAGCAATTTCTTCACCCTCTCCGTATTCAATCATTCCAGCGAAATAATCATCATTTATATATTTGAATCCATCACGTTGAGCAAATGAAAGCATTGTATCAAGTGCTTCTTTACATCCCATACCAAATGGATAAGCTGATTTTGGCTTATATACATCAAGAACTGATTTACAACTAATAAGTTTTTTTAAATCAGCCAATGCATCATCATAATATTTATCTGCAAGTTCTAAAAAATTGTATTCCATAAAATTACCTTCTTAAAAAAAGCAACTGTAAATCAGTTGCCATTAAATTTCCTTTCCAATATGCATTTCGTATATTGAATCAGTTAAGGCCTCAATCGCTTGTGCCTCATCTTCCCCAATAGCAGTAATAGTAATTATCTCACCATTATATATTCCAAGACTCATTACTCCCATAATTGATTTTAAATTTACTATTTTAGTTTCAAGAGATAGAGTAATCTCTGACTTGAATTTAACTGCCTCATTAACTAAAATTGTCGCAGGTCGTGCATGTATTCCTGATTCAGATGTAACCTTAAACTTCTTTGACTGCATATATATTGCCTCCTATAGTCTTTTTGATATTTCCTTTTCAATTAATTTTGAATCATATTTAAATAGTAGTTTGACATTATTTCCTGTAATAAACACACCTTTTAAAGATAATGTGTGAAGCTTATCTGCTTCTACTTTATCAAGATCATTAACTAAAACTTTAAGTCTTGCGTTGTCAACACTAACATTTTTAATATTTTCCTTTGAACCAAGCCACATTATAATGTTATCAATGAATTCCTCATCAACTTTAACATGGTCTTTATTTTTTTTCTTTAAACAAATAGTTAATATAATTCCTAAAAGAATTAATACTATTGCGATAATTGATATTATAATAATATATTTAATATTTGTAGATAAAAGTAACATAATAAAACTCCTTTACATTATTATAACTTAACAAGCCTTATTTTTTCAAGTATTTATACAAAGTATAAACG
>CAVAQB010000055.1:0-16347 GCA_963590725.1 Anaeroplasmataceae bacterium
CATGTGCACATATTTTTATTTTTTCGTGCATTTATTGATTAAGCTAACTTGAAGCAATTATATAATAATATGGATTTCTTCCCTCAACTATTATCCAGTTATTTTCGCTTCAAAAGTTAGTTTTTTTTCTATTTTGTGCGACTTTTTCTAGCATTTAATTATATATTAAATTAAAATAGATATGTAATTTATATAAAAGGAGAACAGATATTATGATTTTTAGCGCAATAGATGATCTATTATTTACTTGTAATGCAGTTTTACCAATTATATTATTAATTCTTTTGGGATATTTTTTGAAAAGAATACACCTACTTCCAGATGGCTTTTGGAAGATGGCAAATAAACTATGTTTTAGAGTAGCTTTGCCTGTAATGCTTTTCTATAATATTTACAATGTTAAATCTATTAAGGATATCCTAAATCAGTGGCAGATAGTTTTATATAGTGTAATTATTATTTTGATAGCTTTTACTATAGGTCTTTTTTGTGTAATTTTATTTAGTAAGGATTCAAGGCAAAAAGGAGTTATACTTCAATGTGTATTTAGATCTAATTTCGCAATAATTGGAGTGTCCCTTGCGGAGTCTTTAGCAAATGGTTCATCTGAACCAGTAGCTCTTGCGGCAGTTATTAGCGCAATATCAATTCCACTTTATAATGTCCTTGCGATTATATCTTTATCAATATTTATTAAAAATGAAGATGGCACATCTGTTTCACCTAAAGAAATAATTGTAAAGATTTGTAAGAATCCACTAATTATAGGAGTATTCACAGGAATTATATTCCTTGCGTTTAGACAAGCAATTCCTCATCATACAGAAATTAGTTATGCTCTTATAGATTCAAGTAATCCATTAAGCGGAGTAGAAGAAATAAAAACAACAGTATATAGTTTTAGTATTAAAGATGACTTACCATTTATCTATACTACGCTTACATGGATTAAAAATATAGCGTCTCCACTAGCTCTAATAGCTTTAGGAGGAGACTTCGTGTTTAGCGCAATCGGTAGACTAAAGTGGCAAATTGTTGCGGGAGTAGTATCTCGTACCATTCTTGTACCAATACTAGGACTTGTCCCACTATACTTTATAAACAAGCAAACTGGATGGTTTGGTGATAATGCCATCATCTATCCGGCATTAATAGCCCTTTTTGGTACCCCAGTTGCCGTATCTAGTGCACCAATGGCTGCGGAAATGGGAAATGATGATGAACTTGCAGGACAACTTGTTGTCTGGACTTCTATAATTTCAGCCTTCACATTATTTGTAATTGTATTAATATCAAGAACGGTTGGTATATTTTAAAAATAATGCCCTCTAAAGTAGGAAAACCTACTTTGTAGGGCTTTTTTATATATTATAAATTAAATAAAAATCCTATTTTCTTGTATAATTTTATTATAAGTATCAAATATATATGCGCTATAATATTTTTGAATTATTCCCTCTATTATAGTATAATATATTCGAAGGAGCTGTTTTAATGTTTAAAAAAATACATCCTTATGTAAAAATAATATTTACATTTATATCAGTCATTTTAATAGGTACAATTTGCCTTGCTTTACCATTTGCTTCTAAAAGTGGTAAATCAATTGGCTTTGTTGATGCTCTTTTTACAGCGACATCATGTACATGTGTTACAGGACTTAGTGTTGTAATACCAGCAACATGTTTTACGATTTTTGGTAAGTTTGTAATGATTGCGCTTATGGAAATAGGTGGATTATCATTTATTACGGTTACAGTTTTCTTCTTTACTATAGTTGGAGCGAAAATTGGAATTTCTAATAGATTCTTACTTCGTGAACAATTAAATCAATCGTCTTCAGAAGGACTTATAAGCTTAGTAAAAAGAATTGTATTAATATCATTTACTATTCAATTTGTATTTTCGTTTGTTAACTGGTATCCAATGTATTTATATTTAAAAGCACTGATTAGTTCAAACGATCTGGCATCTATTGGATTAGATGGAAATCTTAGCCAGTTAGGACAATATCTATATTCATATTTTCTTTCGGCATTTCATAGTGTTGCTTCATTTAATAATGCTGGGTTTGATATTTTAGGTGATAAATCCCTTGAAATGTTTAGCACAGGTTCAAACGTTATTCCTACATGGGCAATAATTACATTAAACACAACAACAATATTCATGATAATACTTGGAGGTATAGGATTTGTTGTATATAGTGATGTTTTAAAAAATAAATTTAGATGGAAAAAATTTAGTCTTCACACAAAAATTGTTTTAACAACAACAGCCTTAATTATTGCCTTTGGTACAATATTTATATGGGTAAGTGCTAATTTTATTAAAAATACAACTGTATTTGATAACAATGGTAATTATATGGCAACGCCACATATGCATATAATGGAAGCGATATTTACTAATGTTACATGTCGTACTGCAGGATTTTATACCTATAGTATGGAATATTTAAAGTCATTACCTGTAACATATTGCATATGTATTATTCTTATGATGATTGGAGCTTCTCCATGTTCAACCGGAGGAGGAGTTAAGACAACAACATTTGCGGTTATAGCTATTGCGATTTATTATTTCGCAAGAGGTAAAGAGGCGAAAGCATTTAAAAGAAGAATATCTGAAGAACAAATATCTAAAGCTTTTGTACTTATGCTTATGGCAATAATAATAATAGTAGTTGGAACTGCTATAGTGCTTTCTATCCAACCAAATTTGGGATTAGAATCGGTATTTTTTGAAGTAGTGTCAGCATTTTCAACGACAGGACTTACAATGGGTATTACAACAGCGCTTAATGTATGTAATAAAATAATAATCGCTGTAATAATGTTCTTTGGACGACTAGGACCATTGACTATTATTGGAGTATTAAATAAAAATTGGATGTCTAACACTAAGGAAGAAATTCAATATGCAAAGGAGAATGTAATAATAGGATGAAAAAGCATAATAAGAATTTTTTAGTTATAGGAATTGGAAGATTTGGTTCAAAGGTCGCAACAACATTAGCTGATTTAGGAAATGATGTACTTGCGATTGATACTAATGAAGAGGTAATTTCACAAATCGCAAGATACGTACCTAACGCAGTTATTGCGGATGCTACAAAGAAGGATGTTTTAAAGGAATTAATTGGAAAAAATGGTGTTGACTGTGCAGTGGTTGCCATAGGTAATAACCTTACCGCATCAATTCTTTCAATAGTTAATTTAAAAAGTTTAGGTGTTGAAAATATTACAGTACGTGCCGATGAGACAGAACATGTAGAACTATTTGAAATGGTAGGAGCTACAGATGTAATTATTCCAGAAGAAGCTAGTGCGGCATCACTTGCAAACCAGATTACTTCAAACGCTATTGTTGATTACTATAATATTGAAGGTGATTATGGAATGTATAAGCTTGAAATTGGAGAAAAGTTTAAGCCTAAATCATTAATTGATTCAAACATTCGTAACGCATACGAAATGAACATTATAGGTATTATCCCTAATGGTGGAGATTTCTTTATGCCAAAAGGAACAGATTTACTTAGACCAGGAGATACAGTAGTTGTAGTTGGATCTAAGGATAAGATTGATAAATTTGCATCTTATATTTCGGCATTTAATGATAAGTAGAAATAAAGTCACTCGCAAGAGTGACTTTTATTTAAGCTCGTATTTGATTTTATATTTACCACCTTTTACATTTATTGACGCAATGCTTCCAACAATAAGCGGTATTTGAGGCTTTACGTGACCAATATCTAAATCAAATACTATTGGAATATTTAAATCACCTAGCGCATCTATTATTAAATCTTTATATGATTTATTAAACATATATTCAGTGTGAACTGGCCTTCCAAATAAAAATCCATTTGCTTTTTTAAACCATCCCGCCATTTTCATTTGAATAAGCCGTCTATATACCTCTAGAGGCGTCATATCACACGATTCAAAAAACCATAATATATTATCATATTTATTATTAAATTCACAAATATTATCATATGGTGTACCAATAAGTGTTGATATTACATCTATACACCCACCAATAAGCCTACCGCTAATTGATATATTATCATTAGGGTATGCGGTAATTATAGAATTTTCTGTTAAGTTTAAATTAGTGTATGGATTATTTTCTGATTTTAAGGATTCGATTTCATATTTAGGGTACCCACTAAATTTTTTCTTTTTTCCCATTATTAAATCTAGTTGATCGCACTGATAATCTATTAGTTTTTCTGAACCAAACTCAGGGCTACATCCACCATATATAGAAGCGGTGTCGCAAATAGTTGGAAGAAGAAATGTAAGAATAGTGTTATCACTATACCCCATAAAGTATTTAGGAGGTAATGATTTTATTAAATTAAAATCAATGTATGGCAATATTTTTATCATAATCTCGCCACCACCAACTGACTGTATAAAATCAGCATTTTTATAGGCTTCTATAAAATCCGCTGCGACGTTAGCGGGAGTTGAGGTAAGTAATCCGCTTTTTCTTATATATGGGCCTTCTATAACATTAAGCTTTAAATCTTTATAATGAGAAATCGCCATATCAAGTCTTTCTTTGTATGGAGATGTGCTACATCCAAATGAAGTAGATGTTAAATATATAGTTTTCTTTTTATCTAAAAAAGGTCCGTATTTCATAAAAATCACCTGCCTAAATTATATCATAATTTATTATGATTATGATATAATAGTTTGGTGAGGTGAAATCAATATGGGCTTTTTAGAAGATTTAACTTTAGAAACTAAAAGAAGAAGAAAAAAGTATCCTAAAAAATATGAAGGATTTAAAAGATATAAATATTTTGAAATTAGACCATTAACAGAAATTAAACAAGTATTAGAGTTCCAGTTCGCTAATGTATTATACGATACAGAAGTTTGTCTTGTGATGGCAAAAAAATATAAGGATAAAATATATAAATACACTATAATTTATGATTTAAATAAGTATAAAGCATTACATTTAACAAACGAAATGCTTGTATCTATAAATTTGGGTAAAGATTTTGAACATGAATTTAAACTTGAAGAACTTGGAAGAAAGCCTATGATTGATGTGATCATTTGCGCTAATATGGAAGCTTCAAGTGTTAAATATTCTATTATTAACACAAAATATGAAAATGATATTTATAGTGTAGGATTATGTTATGATGTTGATTTTCATATTTTAAATCAGTTTATGCAGTCGAAGGAATTAGCTGATATGTATAATTGGTTTAAGTGGGCAATGTATCATGACATTGGGGCAAAGGATGTGGATGATGTATAATGTTTAACTTTTTGAAAAAAATTAAAGCGCGTTATCTATTTATGATGTTTTTTGTGATGCTTATTATTGATGTTTTATTAATTTTATTAATGATGAGAATTAACAATAAAACTATATCTTTAATTGTGCTTGTAGTATCTTTTCTAATTACAGGCTCTATTTTATCTAACGCAATGTATAAGGTATTTACTTTAAAGGGTATGAAGACTAATAAGATTATTCATAAGTTTAAGGGAGAAGAATTTATGAAGGAAAACTTAAAAGATTTTACTACAAATGTAAGACCATTTGGAATTGTATACTCAAAGGTTATAGATAAGTGCGCATATAAGGTTACATATGTTTTGGATTATTCAAAATATAGTGCAGAAGATGATAATAAAAATTATAAAAAAACTCCTGGCATTGATGACGCTAAATGGATGGTTGGTTTTGAAATATTTAATGAAATGAATGATGATTTAATGAAAAAACTACCCCTATATTCTATGAGCGGAGAAAAATTATATTATCTTGGTATGTATATTGATAATGATAATATAATTGAAGCAGATCACGTTGAACCTTATACATACCTTAAGGAAAAATATGAAAAACTATTAGATATTTTAGGTATTTATGATGAAAATGTGGAAGAAGATATTAATAAGTAGTTTAATTACTATATTTATACCGCTTTTAGTGGTATCAATATTAACACCATTAATAGAATTTAATAATAGAGTTGGATTTATATATTTAGGCCTTGTAATACTTTTTATAATATATTTTTTAATTCTATTTATGATGGATTTAAAAAAATATAAGGTATTGTTTCCTATTATAATAGTATTAAATGCGCTCTATATAGTACTATCTCTTTTAGTACTTAAAAGACCATATTGGCCTTTAATAGGAATGCTTGTAAATTTGTCGGCAGTGGCATCACACTATACAAAGTGGTGTTATGTGCTTATGACGCTTACATCATATCCTATAGTTTTTAATGTGTTTGGAATAAATAGAGATACTATTTTAGTATATATAGCGGTAATTTTATTAACACTTGCGTTTAGTATATGGTCAAAGTACCATAAAACAAAAATATATTTGTATGATAATTATGGAGATTAGTTATGGCAAAGAAAAAAACTAAAAAGAAATCAAAAAAACTTCCTAAGATAATAATTTTTATTTTATTAATTGTAATACTTATAGTAGTGGGTGTTTTTGGCTTTTTGTATTATGAAACTTTGAAAAAACTTGACACAGTAAAAGTTGATAACTCTTCTATTAATGTTGAAGATTCTATTGTTTCATTTACGGCTTCAGTAAATGGAGATGCTTCTGAATATGAAATATACGCTATAAAGGATGGAGTTAAATATAGTTTTGTTGAATCATCTAAAAAGTTTGATGAAAATATTTCTTATAGTAAAAAACTTGATGCTGGTCAATATACAATATATGTTGAATTCTATACGCCTCTTTTTGCGGGATATAATGTATATAAAACTATAAAGCTTGATACAATTACTATTAAAAGAGATATAACAGAAGCTGCGAATGGAGTTAAATATGAAGATTTTCAAATTCAATTCCTAGAGCTTGGTAATACATCGGCAGGAGATTCTATCTACATTAAAGCAGGAGAGAATGACATATTAATTGATGCGGGCTCAGAAAAGGGTTCGGCTCCAACTCTTGAGGCGCAAATTGATGAATATTGTACTGATAAAAAGCTAGAATATGTTATTACAACCCATGGAGATCAAGACCACATAGCCGCAATGGTTGGAAACAAGAGTAATGGTAGTTATAATGGTATATTATATTATTATGATGTTGATAATATTATATATAATGCGCAGACAACAAAAACATCTAATATTTATAAAGAATTTATTACAGCCGCAGATAATGCGGTATCGAATGGCGCAACAAGAACTTATGCACATGAATTCTTTAATAGTGATCAAACACCAAAGGATAGCGCCACTATTAAACTTAGCGAATATGTCAGCATGACAATTTTATGGAATAAGTATTATTTTGAAAAAGGTTATACAACCTCATCTATTCCAAGTGGTTGGGAGAATAATTATTCTGTGTGTACTCTATTTACATATACAAGAAATAATGAGACTCATAATTTCTTACTTACAGGAGATTTAGAGTATGAGGGAGAAGAAGCCCTTGTCAATCATTATGATGGTTCAACACCGTCTCTTACATTACCAACAGTTGACTTGTTTAAGGGCGGACACCATGGATCTGCCACATCATCAAATGATTTCCTTCTAGAAAAAATTACTCCATCAATTGTGTGCGTATGTTCATGTTGTGGAACTAATGAATATACAACAGATTATTCAACTCAATTTATCACACAAGCATTTGTTAATAGAGTCGCAAAATATACAGATAGCGTATATTGTACATCTACTATAAATCCTGAAACCAAGGAAGTAGAGTCAATGAATGGTAAAATAACAGTATCAGCTGGCTTAGATAAGAGCGGTAAGGTTCAAATAGGACTTGATGCGACAAATAATCTTACAAAGCTAAAAGATACAACGTGGTTTAACGAAACAGTATATGTAAAAGATTATACAGTGGATTCAAAAACTGGTATTCCAAGTGGAAAAAATTCTCTTAATAAGGGAACTAATGAATTCTATAATGATAAAACAGAAGGAGTTAAAGCGGTGCCGAGAAGAATTTGGCCAACAGCTTAATGAATGGAGGTGAGCGTATGGGAAGATTAAGTATACCTAAAAGTTATAAGCCTGAAATCGAGACCTGCCCTATATGTGGTTCTAAACTTAAATATAGATATGCAGTATCTAATAAGGTTATTCAATTTTCACACGGCGAAAAAAGAAGAATAAAAAATTTAGGATATAGTTGTACTAATCAAACATGCCCACACAAAGAACTTATATACACTTCCCAAACAGCATCTAAGCTTTGTGTTAAGGGATATACTTATTCAGCTAAAATATTATTTGAGATTATGTGTTATAAATTAACGCATAAATCAAGAGAAGAAATAGTATCGTTATTAAGCAAAGGTAATATAGAAATATCAGATAGAAATGTAGATATTATATTTAATAAATTAGAACCATTACTTTTAATGGATTATAAAGAAAATATAAAATCTAAATATGAATATATGATGAAGGAATATGGGCAAATAGCTTTATCAATGGATTTTATTAAACTACCTGAAGATTATAAAGCTATTAGTGTAAAATCATTTTTTGATTCTTCATATATAGGAATTCATATTTTAAAAAGTGATGGAATAAATGATTATAATATCCTGGATGACTATCTTAATAAGGATTTAAAGATTTCATATATTTTTACAGTAAGAAATATATATAGAACATATGACGAAATTAAAAAAAGAGTTAATGAAAATACAAAAATTGTTTCTTATATAAAAATTTAATGAAACAATTGATGATTTAAATAAAATCGATTGTTTTACTTGGTATCTTAAATTTTATGCAAAAATATTTACAGATTATAGTTAAAAGTGTATAATATACGCATAACGGAGGCGATATTATGTCAGAAAAGAATCAATTAGACGAATATGATAAGATGATTTTAACCTACCTACAAGAAGATGCATCAATATCAAATATTGATTTATCGAAAAAGATTGGATTAGCACCATCATCTTGCTTATTAAGAACTAAAAACTTAAAGGAATCAGGAATTATTAAGCAATTTACAACTATATTAGATGAGAAAAGACTTGGTTATGAAGTTACCGCTTATGCTAAAGTAGCTTTAACACCACTTAATAGAGAAACTTCTCATAAATTTATTGAGGAAGCAAATAATATTCCTCAAATTGTTGAATGTTATACTATAACAGGAGACTGTGCTTATTTACTTAAGGTTTATGCAAAGGATTTGAAATTTTATAGAGACTTTGTAATTGATAAACTTATGGCAATATCAGGTGTTTCACATGTTGAAACAATGATGGTTGTTGGTGTAGAAAAACAAACTACTGCAATTCCATTAGATTAAAAATAGAGGCGAAAGCCTCTTTTAAACTATATATTTAAATTTATATTCTAAGTAAGCGCTTAACAGTGAAATATTTCATTGCATAAAGCCTCAAAGTTTTATATAATATTCTTTATAAGGAGTGAATTATAATATGAACGCTATTATATCTGTTGTTGGAAAAGATACAGTGGGAATTCTTTCAGCTGTTTCTACTAAATGTGCTATGCACAAGGCAAATATTACTGATGTCAAACAAACAATTATTGATAATTATTTCGCTATGTTTATGATTGTAGATATTGATTCATTAAATATTGAATTTAATGATTTCGTTGATGAAATGACAAGTCTTGGAAAAGATAAGAATCTAGAAATTCATTGTATGCATGAGAACATTTTCAATTTAATGCACAATATTTAAGATAAGGAGTATCAATAATGTACACTAATAATGAAATTATGGAAACCATCAAGATGATTCAAGAGGAAAACCTAGATGTAAGAACTATTACTATGGGTATATCTTTAGTCGATTGTATGGATACTGATATTGATAAATCTTGTGAAAAGGTTTATAACAAAATTTATAGATGCGCTAAGGACTTAGTTAAGACAGGCGAATCTATTTCAAAGAAATTTGGAATTCCTATTGTAAATAAAAGAATTTCTGTAACTCCAATTTCAATGCTTGTTGGAGTATCAGGAGGAGACCCTGTTAAATACGCTAAGGTTCTTGATAAAGTAGCTCATGATATTGGAGTTAACTTTGTTGGAGGATATAGTGCGTTAGTTCAAAAAGGGTTTGCGCCAGGAGATAGAGAATTAATTGAATCTATTCCACGTGCACTTGCTGAAACTGAACTTGTATGTTCATCAGTTAATATTGGATCTACAAGAGCTGGTATTAACTTAGATGCAGTTAAGATTATGGGACAAAAGGTTAGAGAATGTGCAGAGCTTACAAAGGATAATCAATGCCTTGGAGCTGCAAAACTTGTAGTATTCTGTAATGCTGTTGAAGATAATCCGTTTATGGCAGGAGCTTTCCATGGTGTTGGAGAAGCCGATTGTGTAATTAACGTTGGAGTATCAGGACCAGGAGTTGTAAGAGCTGCGATTGCTAAGGCACCTAAGGATGCCTCAATTTCTGAGATTGCAGATATAATTAAGAAGACAGCATTCAAGGTAACTCGTATGGGACAACTTGTAGGAGTTGAGGCTTCTAAAATGTTAGGAGTACCATTTGGTATTGTTGACTTATCACTAGCACCAACACCAGCTGTTGGAGATTCTGTTGCGCATATCCTAGAAGAGATTGGGCTTGATCAATGTGGAGCATGTGGAACTACTGCATGTCTTGCGATGTTAAACGACGCTGTAAAGAAAGGCGGAGTTATGGCATCTTCTAGAGTTGGAGGATTAAGTGGAGCGTTTATCCCTGTATCTGAAGACGCAGGAATGATTGCGGCTGCTGAATCTGGAGCATTAAAGATAGAGAAGCTTGAGGCTATGACTGCTGTTTGTTCAGTAGGACTTGATATGATTATTATTCCAGGAGATACAACTGCTGAAGCTATTTCTGGAATAATCGCAGATGAAGCTGCAATTGGTATGATTAACTCAAAGACTACTGCGGTACGTGTAATTCCTGCAATAGGAAAGAAAGAAGGAGAGGTTCTTGATTTTGGAGGACTTTTAGGATACGGACCAATTATGCCAGTATCTAAGGTTGGAAATTCAGTATTTATCAACCGTGGAGGACAAATCCCTGCTCCTCTTAATAGCTTAAAGAACTAATATGCTTTTTGTTATAAAAGTATTACTGCTAATTGCGGCAATATTTCTACTTATATCATCTATATTAGTATTATTCTTTAAAAAAGAATATTTGATGATTAATTATAAAGAAGGACTAAAAGAGGGATTAATAAGTCATAATTATACTAAATGGATTGGTTTATTGACCATGCTATATAGTATTGCTTATATAGTAGTGATTTCACTTTCTATAGGTTTTAAGATGGAAACAGATGAATTTTTAGTGGCATTTTTGTTTGTCACAATGCTATTTATGTTTTCAATGGCAGCGACAATGCTTATAAGATCTATGAAAATTAAAAGAAATAATGATAAAGTTGATGATGAAGAAAAGTAATATAAAAACTAATTTGTAGAGAGCCTATGGGTGGTGAAAATAGGTATGCGGTTTTATATGAATCTACTTCTAAGACTTACGTTTGACCTAGCGTATAGGTAAGAGATGCAAAAAAGGTGGCACCACGATATAATCGTCCTTTGTTTTATACAAGGGACTTTTTTACATAAAAGAAGGAGAAGATAATATGTTAGATATTAAATTTGTAAGAGAAAATCCAGAAATTGTAAAGGAAAATATAAAAAAGAAGTTTCAAGACGAAAAACTTCCTCTTGTTGATGAAGTTATTGCCTTAGACAAGAAAATAAGAGAAATGTCAACAGAAGCAGATACACTTAGAGCTTCAAGAAATAGTTTATCTCAAGAGATTGGAAAACTAATGAAGAATAAGGAAATCGAAAAGGCTAATCAAGTTAAGGCTACTGTTTCAAAAAATAATGAACGTATTGCCGAACTTGATAAAGAAGTTGAACCATTAAAAAATGAATTACTTCAAAAAATGATGGTTATTCCAAATATAATTGATAAATCAGTACCTATTGGAGAAGATGATACTCATAATGTTGAAAATGAACGTTTTGGAGAGGCAAAAGTTCCATCATATGAAATACCTCACCATGCAGATATAATTGCGGCATTAAATGGAATTGATAAGGATGCAGCAGGAAGAACTACAGGAAATGGATTCTATTATTTAATGGGAGATGTCGCAAGAATGCATAGCGCAATGTTAAGTTATGCTCGTGATTTCATGATTAATAAAGGATTCACATACTGCATTCCACCATTCATGATTCGTTCTGATGTTGTTAATGGAGTAATGTCTTTCTCAGAAATGGAGAATATGATGTATAAGATTGAAGGAGAAGATTTATATCTTATAGGTACATCTGAACACTCTATGATTGGAAGATTTAAAGATCAAATAGTAAAAGAGGCAGAACTTCCTATTACACTTACATCTTATTCACCATGCTTCCGTAAGGAGGTAGGTGCTCATGGAATTGAGGAAAGAGGAGTATATAGAGTTCACCAATTTGAAAAACAAGAAATGATTGTTTTATGTAAGCCAGAGGATGCAATGGAGTGGTACAATAAGATGTGGCAATTTACAGTTGAATTCTTCCGTTCTCTAGATGTACCAGTACGTACTCTTGAGTGTTGTTCAGGAGATCTTGCTGATCTTAAGGTTAAGTCATGCGATGTTGAAGCATGGTCACCAAGACAAAAGAAGTACTTTGAGGTTGGATCTTGTTCAACTCTTGGAGATGCACAAGCTCGTAGACTTAAGATAAGAACTAAGGGAGAAAACGGAACATATCTTGTAAATACATTAAACAATACTGTACTTGCTTCCCCTCGTGGACTTATTGCGGTTATCGAAAACAACTACAATGAAGATGGATCTATAAATGTTCCGAAGGCACTTCAACCATATATGGGTGGAACAACAAAGATTGTTAAGAAGACTAAGTAATTTTAAAGACCTTCACTTGAAGGTCTTTTTTCATAATTTCACACATTTTAAATATATTTTTAATATACTTGCCTTGTATACTATAGATGTCTAAAGAAGAAAAGTATACTAATTTAGATGAAAGGAGCGTAGAACTGGCTAAGACAAAATCATATTTTACATTTTATACTTTAACTCTCTCTTAAAACGTTTTAGCTTAGCCGGTAAAAAATTAATTTTCATTTTCTTTTCCAAAACAAGTAACACCTTTTGTTACTTGTTTTTCCTTTTATATATAAAAAAGACTTCATAAAGAAGTCTTAATTATTCATGCTTGATTTGCGACCATAGCACAACCGCTACCTGGAATGGAATACCTAAAAGGAATATTGACCACACATTTTCATCTTTATAAATAAATGTAACGAATATTGATCCGAGTAATGTCCAGTTAAATACTGATAATATAGGTAGATTAAATACTCTTTTTCCCCATTTGACGTTAAAGTAGAAAAGCATCATACATGTTAGTGGTAGTCCCCAAATAAAGGCAGGCCAGAAAACAATATCTTTATTCTTGAAGTAAATGAACATAATCATTACAAAGAACCATATAAGAGAACAGAATAGAAGAGTAATCATTATTTTATTTCTACGCTCATATTTAGGTATTATATATTCTTTTTTTTCGTCATAAGTACCTTCATGCGTAAGATAGTCTAGAGTAACACCATATAAATTAGATATTTGATATAAAACCTCTATATCTGGTAATGATTCTCCTTTCTCCCATTTAGAGATGGCTTTATCGGAATATCCTAAGATGTTTCCTAGGTCTTGCTGAGTGTACTTTTTTCTTTTTCTTAAGTCGATAAGGTTATCGGCAATTATTTTCTTTAATTCACTCATGCTAGTATTATAACATAGAATTATATAAAAATAAAGGCTTGGTTAAGCCGTATTCTACTGCCGGTAGAGTTGTTGAAAGATTGTAGAAAAATAGTAGAATACGAAGTAGCCTTATATTATATTTACAATATAGTTGGTTTTTCATAAAATATAAGCGGAGTTGAAAGATATGCCACAAAAGATTATATATTACAAGGACGAACTAAATGATGAATTTAGTGGAGATAATATAAAACCTAAGGTAATAGATGGAAAATGGAAGTATGTGCATAAAAGCTTATGGAAAAAGTTTACACATATATTCTGGCTGCGTATAGTAATAGCTCCAATATTTTTTATGTATGCTAAACTTAAGCATCATCATGAAATTGTTGGTAAGGAAAAACTAAAGCCTTACAAAAAAGAAGCGATATTTATGTATGCAAACCACACAAATAATTTTTGTGATACATTTATTCCTACATTTGTTAATGGATATAAAGATGTATATATTATTTGTAATCCAGAAAATGTCTCAGTCCCAGTTCTTGGCCCAATATGTCCTTCACTTGGGGCGCTTCCATTACCTGGAGATTTAGAGTCAACAAAGAATTTTAAAAAGGCGATTGATTATTATGTATCTAAGAAAAAATGCATAATGATTTATCCTGAGGCTCATATTTGGCCTTATTACACAAAAATAAGACCTTTTAAAGATGTATCGTTTAGATATCCACTTGAATATGATACTAAAACATTTTGCTTTACAAATGTTTATGTAAAAAGAAAATTTAGAAAAACTCCAAAGATTATTACTTATGTAGATGGTCCGTTTACTATTAATAAGGACCTTCCTAAAAAGGATGCAAGGCTCGATTTAAGAAATAGAGTGTATGAGGCTATGGTTGAGCGTAGTAAGCTTAACACATATGAATATATAAAATATATAAAACAAGAGGAAGTAAAAAATGATTAATGTACTTTTATGTGGTAATCAATTTGATGGAATGCTTACAGGCATGTTATCAATATTTATGAGAACCAAAACAAAAGAACCATTTCATTTCTATATCTTTACAATGGATGTATCAGATATAAAGCCTAATTATGTAGCTATATCTGATGAAATGGCAAGCTACCTAGATTTAGTAGCTAAATCATATAATAATGAAAATATCGTTGAAAAAATCGACGTTTTAGATATATATAATAGGGAATTTAGAAGTTCACCTAATGAATCTGCATATTGTAGTCCATTTACTTTGATTAGATTGTTTGCGGATTTAATCCCAAATATGCCTGATAAAATATTATATCTTGATACAGATATTATGTTTAATAGAGATATTACATTAATATGGAATATAGATGTAGACGGGTATGAATATGCAGCGGCAAGAGATCATTATGGTAAATTCTTAATAAATCCTAATTATATTAATGCTGGTGTTCTTTTATTTAATTTGAAAGAAATGAAAAAAACAGGCATTTTGGAAAAGGCAAGACAACTTATAAAAACAAAGAAACTTGTATTTGCTGATCAATCTGCGATTATTAGAAGCACTACTAAAAGAAAAGTACTTCCACAAAAATTTAATGAACAAAAATTTTTGCATAAGAAATCAACTATAATAAGACATTTCTCAAAAAGATTATTCTATTTTCCATTTCCTAAAGCCAAAAACATTAAACAATGGGACGTAGAAAAAATGCATAAAGTATATCATTATTATGTATTCGATGATATATTAGAAGAATATATTTATTTAAAGAAAAAATTTGAAAAAGAGGTACTAAAAAATGGAAAATAAAAAAATAATTCCAGTGTTCTTTGCATGTGACGATAATTTTGTAAAGTTTACAATGGTTACAATTAGATCAATGCTTGAAAATGCATCTAAGGATTATCATTATAACGTTTATATTCTTAATACAAACATTATGGAAAGGATGCAAAAAGAAACATTTAATATAGTTAATGAATATAGTAACGCAACTCTTGAGTTTGTTAATGTAACATCATATATAAATTCTATTGTAGATAGACTACCTATTCGTGATTATTATTCAAAGACTACATATTTTAGACTATTTATAGCTGAAATGTTCCCACAATTTGATAAAGCCATTTATCTTGATTCTGATATGGTAGTTGTTGGAGATATTTCAAAACTTTACCAAAATGAACTTGGAAATAATTTGGTAGGAGCATCTCATGAGCAAGCAATGATGCAAACAAATGTATATGGTACATATGTTGAACGTAATATTGGTATTTCAAGAAACAATTTCTTTAATGCTGGTATGCTTTTGATCAACACTAAACTTTGGAGAGATGAAGCAGTCTTAGACCAATTTATTGACCTACTTGGTATATATACATTTAGAGTTACTCAAGATGAAGATTACTTAAATGTAATTTGCAAGGATAGAGTTTTATGGGTTGGAGATGAATGGAACGTTGAAATCTATGAAAAAATTAAATATTCTGAAGAAGAGGCATGTATTTATCACTATATTATGTGGGCTAAGCCATGGCATT
>CAVAQB010000056.1:0-15833 GCA_963590725.1 Anaeroplasmataceae bacterium
GTATATAGTATTGATAATAATGATATCCTTTTTGAATTATTAAAATACAAGAAAAAGATATTTAAGTCATTAAGACCTAGATATAGACGTCTTATACAAAGCCTTAAGCCGTATACTAAAAACAATAAAAAGCCTAAATATCTTAAAACTATATTAGGACTTACAGCCTTAAAAGATTATAGAATATTTAATGAAAATTATAATAAACATTTCAGTTTGTTTGAACATATTATTGATAAGAATAATGTAGATTTTACTAATTTAACAAAAACACTTAATGCTATAAAATTGGGATATGGACTTGAAGGGTTTAAATATTTTAAGTTAAATAAAGAATTTAGATTAGAAGAATTAAAAAACAAATCAATAAATAATTTATGTAGTAATGATATTTATAGTATTGATACATATAGGTATGATATAAAATTATTATTTAAGCTTATAAATAGAAGTATTAACGTATATAATCTTCTTGATTCATATAGACTATTTGAGGTAAATGTTTTAAATAAGTTAAAAGAATTAAACGCAATTAAATACTTAGATTTTGCGTTAGATAATAAATATGATATAGCTGAGTTATATAAGCCATTTGATTATCTATATTATAATGCAGTGCAAAATAAAATATTAGAAGAAATCCCTGCGTTTAAGAACTTTAATATTCTTATGATGAATAAAATGGTAGATGATTATAAAAATCTTGATAAAAAGAGATTTGAAATTAATAAATCTATTATAAGAGAGGGTATTCAAAAATCTAAACCAAACCCTGACGAAATAGCGAAGGGGTCATTTGCTTCAACTATTAAAAGAGAATATTTGAAGAAAAGAAGACAAATGACTATAAGGGAGATTATTAATACTGATCCTACATTTATTAAAACTTTAAAACCAATATTTTTAATGTCACCACTTTCAGTATCATCATATTTAACGGCTGATGTTAAATTTGATTTAGTAATATTTGATGAGGCATCTCAAGTATATCCTGAGGATGCGATAGGTGCTATTTATAGAGCAAAACAAGTAGTTATTTGCGGAGATTCAAAACAAATGCCTCCAACATCTTTCTTTAGATCAAATGTTTTAGAAGATAGCCCTGAAGATAGCGCTAGTGATTATGAATCAATCCTTGATATGGCTAAAGCTGTTTTAAATGTTTATAGTTTAAAATGGCATTATAGGTCAAAATGTGAGGAACTGATCGCTTTTAGTAATAAATATATTTATAATTCTATGCTTACAACTTTCCCAAGTGCTACATCACATAAAGAGGATTTTGGCTTGGAGTTATATAATGTAGGCGGTATTTATGATAAAAGTAGTAGAACAAACGAAATAGAAGCCTCTAAGGTTATAGAACTTATAGATGAGCATTTTAAAAAGTATAAAGGAAAAAGATCTATTGGAGTAGTTGCGTTTTCAATATCAGAACAACATTTAATTGAACGTAAGTTTAATGAATATATTGCGTCAAATGATGTAATAGATAATAAAGATGAGCCAATATTTATAAAGAACCTTGAAACAGTTCAAGGAGATGAACGAGATACTATTATATTTAGTATTGGATACGGATATGATAGTAATAAAAAATTTGTTCAAAACTTTGGACCTCTAAACCGTAGTGGTGGTGAAAGAAGATTGAATGTTGCGATATCTCGTGCAAAAATTAATCTTAAGGTTGTCACATCAATTAAAGATTCTGATATAAAAGATTCAAATGTACTTGGTGTTTCTTTATTAAAGAAATATTTAGCATTTGCTAAAAATCCTGTAATAACAAATATTAGCGATTATAAAATGAAACCAGATTTTAGCCAAGAGGTTAAAGAATTCTTAGAAGGTGAAGGATATAGTTGTGACTATATGGTTGGATTTAGTAATAAGAAAATTGATATTTGTATTAAAGATAAAAATACAGGTGACTATATAATCGCAATTGAGTGCGATGGAGATACATATTATGATTCTTTAAACGCACGAGATAGAAATAGACTAAGATGTGATATTTTAACTAAAATGGGATTTAAATACATAAGAGTTTATTCTGTCGCTTGGTATAAGGATATGGGACTTGCTAAAAAGGTATTACTAGATTCAATAAATGAATCAAATAATCGATTATCTTTGATGCAAGATTGTGATTTTATGGTTAATACTATAGATACTAAAGATACATTTAATGAATATATTTATTCGCCAGATGATAAAATTATATCTTTATATAAATCAAATGAAATATCATTTGATGATTTAATCAAAAGAGTTCTTGATAATGAATCACCTATAAATGAGGAATGGCTTGTAGAACGTTTTAAAAATATATTTGATGGCACTTCAAATATATATGATGAATATGAATTACAAAAAGCGTTAAACTTAGATTCAAATGAAATATATAGTTATAAAGGATACTTAATGTATAAAAATAAAAAGGTGGAGATGAGAATTCCATATGATGGTTCAACTCCACGTGATATAAAATATATTTCGGCTTTAGAAATAGCGTATGGAATGAAAGAAATAATAGTTAAAAATCATGGATTAACAAAAGAGGATTTGTTTCATCACATTATAGAATCTCTTGGATATAAGAGAATGAATGCTCAAATTAATAAAAAACTTGAGGAAGCGTTAGAAGAGTTAAATAAAATAACTATCATTACAAAAGATGACGAAAAGATTATGACTCTAGACTTATAAAACGCTTGAAAAAACATAAAAAATATATATAATATTTGGTAGGACTATAGCCAAGCGGTAAGGCAGTGGACTCTGACTCCATCATTCGTTGGTTCGAATCCAACTAGTCCTGCCAATATTTGATTAATATAATAAAGTTGCGTTTTTGCGACTTTTTTATTTATATTATTCAAAAAATGGGCATTTTTAATAAAAATTATAATAAATATTCGACAAGTATGTTAAAATACTTGTGGTATGAAGAGGTAAATATAGTTGGAAAAAATATTTAATTATATTAAACAAACTAGTATTTGGGCATCTGTTTTAAGAATAGGTCTTGGAATAGTATTTATAATAATAGGACTTGTTTTAGGTTATTTATACAATTCAATAATTTTAATTATCTCAATACTTTTATGTATGGCAGAAAGCGTCATTATTATTTCTCTTATTACAAGGAAAAGTAAGAGAAGGGTAAAACTTATAAATTATGCTTTTGATACTTATTTTTCTTCTTTTAATAGAGTTAATAAAGAAGAAAACTTATCGAAAGCTTATAAGATGTTTTCCTATGATAAGATATTTAGTTCATCTGAGGTTATTTATAACATGATTTCAACAATTGATAATACTAATGTTATGGTATCAAATATCAAATGTAATGTTATAGGGGCTGGACTTAAGAATTTTAACGCAAGAATATATGTGCTTGAATTTATTGATGGAATAAATATTGATTTAAAAAAAATAAAAACTAATTATTTAAGAAATTATAGGTATGAGATAAGATCTAATACGCTTTATCTTACAACTATTGAATCTGGTGCTAGAGCTAAGATATTATCACTAGAGCCAGAGAATTATAAAAATTACAATGATTGGATAAAAAGAATAAAAAATGAAAGAGCCTTTATTGATTTTTTAATAAAGGAAAATGGAGGAAAATATAATGAAACAATTGATAATTAATAAGGAATATAAATCAAAACTTAATTTACTTGATACTGAGGTGGCAATTAAATTTTGCAAAGATACATTTCAAGTAGAACTTGCGAAGGCTTTAAATTTAACTCGTGTATCTGCACCACTTTTTGTATTTCCTGAGACAGGATTAAATGATAATTTAAATGGGTATGAACGTGCAGTATCATTTGATATTTTAGAGCTTAAGAAAAATGTAGAGATTGTTCAATCACTTGCTAAATGGAAGAGAAACGCTTTAAAGCGTTATGGCTTTGAAGTAGGAACTGGTCTTTATACAGATATGAATGCCATTCGTCGTGATGAGGATTTAGACAATATTCACTCAGTATATGTAGATCAATGGGACTGGGAAAAAGTTATCGAGAGAAAGAATAGAACTCTATCTTATCTAAAACAAACAGTAAAGAAGATATACAAAGTATTGAAAAAGACTGAGTCTAAGATTAATGCTAAGTATCCTGTGTTTGATAAGAAGCTTCCTGAAGAAATTATTTTTATTTCAACTAAAGAATTGGAAGAATTATATCCAAATCTATCGCGTAAAGAAAGAGAAAACGAAATTGCTAAGAAATATGGGGCAGTATTCTTATATCAAATTGGATGGCCACTTAAGGATGGAGAGCCTCATGATGGAAGAGCGGCTGACTACGATGATTGGAAATTAAACGGAGATATTCTTGTTTATAATAAAGTGTTAAATACAGCTTATGAGATTTCATCAATGGGTATAAGAGTTGATGAGAAATCTATAGTTAAACAATTAAAAGCTAAAAATGAATGCGAAAAACTTGAAAATCCATATGTAAAGGGTATAATAAATAGTGAACTACCACTTACTATTGGTGGAGGAATTGGACAATCAAGATTATGCATGTTTTTCCTTGAAAAAATGCATATTGGGGAAGTTCAATCATCAGTATGGAGTGATAGCGATTTGAAGATATTAGAGGAAAATAACGTTAATATCTTATAATTACTATTTGGAGTTGATGTCCTATGACACAAAATCAAGTTGAAAGACTTGAAGCAATGCTTCTTGTAAAAGAGAATGCCAAGGAAATGTATACACTATCAGATGAACTATTCAAAAGTGCATCTATGGTTCTTGACAAAGAAGGAATGATGGTATCTGATTATTATAGGGCTTATTATTTCTATTATTTCAAGAATAATGTATCAAAGGCAATTAACTATGCAAAGTCAGCTTTAGCAGAAGCTAAAGAACTTAAAAATACTAAATACATAACTGCATCAGCCGACCTTGTCGGCGTTTTGTATTTAAGAAAATTTGAAATATATAATGCGTTAGAACCATTATTATTATCTTATTCACTAGCGAGTAAAACAAACGATAAAAGAGGTATTGTATCTTCAACCCTTCACTTAGGGGATATATTCTTTGCGTTAAAGGATTATGAACGTGCGATTAAATATTACATAGATGCACGTGATATGGCAATGCGTAACGGAATAGCGCATGATATACTTCTTGAGGAAGTATTATTTAAACATATTGTAACATCAATTATGTTAAATAAGATTGAAATACTTGATTCAACTATTAATATCGCAATTATGAATTTTGCTGGTTTAATGCAAGCACCATTTATTGCGTTAAAGGAAATAGTATCGCTTCTTAAAAGACTTCAATATATTGAGCGTTCAATTGTTGAGGATATATATGCAATATTTATTAAAATTGATGATATTGAAAATTCAATTGAACGTGCAAGAGTTGCATTATTACTTTCAACACTTGTTGAACGTAGTGATGATACGGATTTAATTATTGATTATATTGAACTTCTTGATACTTATAAAATGGAAGTTAAAAATATTAATTTAAAAGAGGAAATTGAATCCGTTAAGGCAGCCTTACTAGGATTTGATACAGATTCAGAACAAGCACTTGGATACGCTTTAATATTAACTAATAAAAATACACTTATCTCAGATGCTTTAGACTTAGCTGTGAAGAAAATATTAGAACTTCAAACGGCTGAAGCAGAGCGTGATAAAGAAATTATTAAGAATAAGGAACTTCAACAAATTTCTGAAATTGATGAACTTACATCTCTTTATAATAGACGTAGTGGAGTTTTACATATTGAAGAGATATTAAATGATAAGAGTAAGGAAGCATATGCGTTCGTTATGCTTGATTTCGATAACTTTAAACAAATTAATGATAATTTTGGACATGTTGTTGGAGATGAAGCACTACAATTCTTATCAAGCAGTTTGAAATCAATCTTTAAAGAAGATTCTATTTGTGCACGTCTTGGTGGAGACGAATTTGTAATACTTTTATATAATCTTCCAACAGAGTTTGAAATAAGAAAAAGTGTAGCGGTTTATAAGGTAAATATGCTTTTAGATTATCTTAGAAACACTAAACTAGAATATATTAATAACGATTCAATATCTGTATCTTGTGGAATTGCCCTTGAGGGTGGAAACTTTGATGTATTATATCAAAGATCTGATATTGCCCTTTATTCATCAAAGGCTCATGGTAAAGGTCAAGTAATTGTATATGATAGTACAGAGGATAGTGAAAAAGATAATTCACTTGATACATCAAAAGAAGAAATTAAGGTTACCGGAAATATTTCTTTAGAAGAAGCTCATAAGCAAGAAGAAGAACGTAAGATAGAAGCTACTCGTAAACTTCTTGAACAAAAAGCAGCTGAGGAAAAAGCTCGTCTAGAGGCCAAGAGAAAAGAAACTTTAGAGGCAAAATTAGCTGAAGAAAGAAGATTAAGAGAAATCGAGGCTACTCGTAAAAAGACTGAAGAAGAAATCGAGGCCGAGGCTGAAACTGAGGTTATTGGTGGAAATAATGATTCTATAGAAGAAATAAAAGAAGAAAATAATTTAGATGATAGCTCGTCAAAGCAAGATACAATAGATGAACTAGATCAACTACTTAATAGCTTTAGTGCTGTAGTTGAAGAAGCTGAGGAAATAGAGGAAACATCTGAATCTAGTGATGAAGACGATGATGAAGATGAGAATAGCCCTATTATGCATCTTGATCCACGTGAAATTTTAAGAAAACGTCGTGAGGCTATATTAAAGGCTGCAAATATGGACATGGATGATGATGAAGACGATGATGAGGATGATGAGGAAGAATCAGAAGAAGATTCTAAAAAGCCAGATCCAAAAGAACTTCTTAGAAAGAGAAGAGAAGCAATACGTGCAAAAGCAATGGCTGCCTCAAAAGCTTCAAATGAAGACGATGATGATATTTATGGCGAAGATGATGAGCCAGATGATGACGAAGATATAGACTAATGAGAATAGGAATATTTGGTTCGGGGGCAATCGGACAAGCAATTGCTTCGTCTATTTATAATTATAATAAAGATATTATTTATCTTGCAGCCAAGGGTAAATATTATGATAGAGTTAAAAATGGTATTTATGTAAATGACATCAAATATGATATTTTAGTTACTGATAACCTAAAAATGGATTATTTGTTTATTTGCGTTAAAAACTATTCACTGGAATCATCTTTTGACGATATAAAATCATTTGTTGATAAAAATACTATAATAATACCATTACTTAATGGTGTCGTAGCGCATGATAAACTTCATAAAGAATTCTTAGTTAATAGAGTATTATATGGAATGATTAAAATAGAGGCTAATCAAAAAGATTACGCTCATACATATACTGGTGGGATTAAAATTTTAACATTTGGTGAAAGATTTAACCCAACTATCCCATCTTATCTATTACCTTTATGTGATGTACTTGATAATTCAAAAATAAATTATAAAGTTATGCCAGATATGGAAGCATGTGTATGGAAGAAATGGATGCTAAACATTGGTATAAACCAAGTATCATCACTTACTAATTCAACTTATAATGATATGAGGCATCCATATTTAAAAGAACTTTTATACGAACTATATAAAGAAATAGTGTCACTTGCGATGGTTGTAGGCGTAAACCTTCATCAAGCTGATGCCGCTGATTTATATAGGGAAATAGATACTTATACATCAAATAGGTATACATCAATGGCGCAAGACTTTATTAATGAAAGGCGAAATGAACTTGAATATTTTTCAGGGTATGCGCTAGAACTTTCAAAAAAATATAAGGTAGGTTTACCTTATAATGAAATGATATATAAATTACTTAAAGCTAAAAGTGATAATTATATGAACAAAGTAAAAATATAGGAATGTTTTAAACATTCCTTTTTTTTGTTTACCGATATTATTACTCTTTTTACTTCATTATAAATTATTGAATAATTCATATATTTCTAAATATCTTTTAGTAATTATCTACTCTTCGTGTAATAAATATAATGAGGTGAGATTTTTGAATAAGTATGAAGTCTTAAAAAAATATTATGGATATGATGAATTTAGAGGTATGCAGGAGAATGTAATTGATTCACTTTTGTCGTTTAATGATACTATTGCGATACTTCCTACAGGTGGTGGAAAAAGCATATGCTTTCAAATACCATCACTTATGACAAATGGTATTACAATTGTTATTACACCTTTAATATCACTTATGTATGATCAAGTAAGAGAATTAAAGAATATAGGAGTTGATGCAGAGTTTATTAATTCTATGGAGGATGCACAAGAAGTTTTGGGTATATACAAAAGATTAAATAAAATAAAAATATTATATGTGGCTCCTGAAAGACTTTTAAATGATGTTTTTATAACATTCATAAAAAAAGTGCATATTGGATATATTATAGTTGATGAAGCACATACTATAATGTGGCATATGGATTTTAGGGAATCATTTTTAAATATAAAGAAATTTAAGAATAATTTTAAATACCATATACCTATGGGCCTATTTAGCGCTACTGCAAATAAATACACCATTAATGAAATTAAAAGAGTATGTGGTATTTATAATCCTAATATTATTGTTGGCATGTTTGATAGAGGTGATTTATTTTATAGAATAATAAGAAATCAAAATAAGATTGAATATATTAATGAATACTTAAAAACGAAAAAAGGTGTCCCAGGTATTATTTATTGTAATACTCGTAAAGAAGTTACATCTCTTTATGAAGTTTTAAAGAATAATTATAAGGTTACCTATTATCATGGCGGTCTTGATAATAAAATAAAAGAGAGGAATCAAAATAAATTTATTAATCAAGATGATTATATAATGATAGCGACAAATGCGTTTGGCATGGGAATTAATAAGCCAAATATTAGATTTGTAATAAATTATAATATGCCAGATTCAGTTGAATCTTTATCTCAAATGGTAGGCAGAGCGTCTCGAGACCATAAGGGAGGGGAATGTATAATTTTATATAATAATATAGATCTTAGGACTATCTATTTCTTTATAGAACAAATAGATACTACAAATAAGAATTTAAAAGAAATTGGACTTGTAAAAGCATATAAATATTATTGTATGAAATCTTTAAAAAATATTCTTATAAAACCAATATGCATACATAAAAGTATTTCTATGTATTTTGGAGAAAAAATTGATGATTGTAAGACTATGTGTTCAAATTGCTTGGAAAAATATAAAATAGAAAATAAAAAACGCTAAAAGCCTTAATTTGGGAAAATTAAAGTTGAAAGAAAATAAAGAATTATTGACAATTACAATTTATTATAATAAAATAAATATACACGCGATGATTAAGAAATATTAGTATATAGAGGCGTATAGAGAAGAAGCGGTTGGTGAAAGCTTTTAGCTATAAATATATGAACTAGTCTTAATAGCGGGATACTGAACATAATAATATAAGTAGGATATCACGTATGCATACGTTACATGCTAATGAGGTAGATAATTATCTACGAACTTTGGGTGGTACCACGTTTATGACGTCCTCTAGATTTTCTAGAGGATTTTTTTATAGTTTAAAGGAGGATTTAAAAATGCAAAATGTATCTAAGTATAAGCCATTTGAAACAATAACACTTAAGGACCGTACTTGGCCTGATAAGAAGATTGTTAAAGCGCCTGTTTGGTGTTCGGTAGATTTAAGAGATGGTAACCAAGCTTTAATCACTCCGATGAATATTGAACAAAAAGTTAGATTTTTTAAAAAACTTGTTGAAATTGGATTTAAGGAGATTGAGGTGGGATTCCCATCAGCATCTCAAATTGAATTTGATTTCTTACGTAAACTTATCGATGATAATTTAGTACCTGATGATGTAACATTACAAGTGTTAACTCAAGCACGTGAGCATTTAATAAGAAGAACATTTGAGGCAGTTAAAGGACTTCCTCGTGTAATTCTTCACATTTATAATTCTACATCAGTATTACAACGAAAAGTTGTATTTGGTAAGGATAAGGAAGAAATTAAGCAAATTGCTGTTGAAGGTGTAAAACTTGTTCGTGAACTTGAAAAAGAATTTGATGGTGAAGTAAGACTTGAATATTCTCCTGAATCATTTACTGGAACTGAAATGGATTATGCAGCTGAGATTTGTAATGCAGTTACATCTACATGGGGAATTTCAAGTAAGAGAAAGGTTATTATAAACCTTCCATCAACAGTTGAGATGGATACTCCAAATGTATATGCAGACCAAATTGAATATATGTGCCGTCATTTAAACGATAGAGAAAATGTAATTGTTTCTCTTCATCCTCATAATGATAGAGGAGAAGGAGTGGCTGCGTGTGAACTTGGACTTCTTGCAGGGGCTGATAGAGTTGAAGGAACTTTGTTTGGTAATGGTGAACGTACAGGTAACCTTGATATAGTAGTAGTTGGTCTTAATATGTATACTCATGGAGTTGATCCTGAACTTGATTTTTCTAATATAAATGATTTAAAGGATGTTTATGAGGATGTAACAAACATGACTATTCCAGATAGACAACCATATGCAGGAAAGCTTGTGTTCACTGCGTTTAGTGGATCACATCAAGATGCGATTAATAAAGGTATGAGAGCCTATAAAGATTCTGGCGCTGGAATATGGGAAGTTCCATATCTTCCAATTGATCCGGATGATTTAGGAAGAAAATATGAACCGCTTGTTCGTATAAACTCTCAATCAGGACGTGGAGGAATTGCGTTCGTTCTAGAACAATCATATGGATATCGTCTCCCTAAAGGAATACAAGGAGACTTTATGCAAGTTGTAAAACATGCGACTGAAAAGAAGGGTGAATTATCACCAGAAGAGCTTAAAGATTTATTCATTGAAACTTACAATGATAAATCAGGTGATTTACAATTTGTAGCACAAAAGGTATTAGATACAGAAGAGCAATTTAAGCGTACGCTAACATTTACATATAAAGGTAAGGAAGAGACTACTGTAGGTGATGGTGATGGTCCGATATCTGCGATAGTTGATGCGATAAATGAATCAAAGCATTTTAATATTGATATCTTAGATTTTTCTCAACATTCAATATCTAATGGATCTAAAGCTGAGGCAATATCATATGTAGAACTTAAAAATCTTCATACAAATAAGGTTTATTATGGCGTTGGAATTTCACAATCAATTGTAAAATCTACAATTTATGCGATATTTAATGCAATAAATCGCTTCTAATTTAAAAAAATAATTCATTTTATTGTATTTAAAAAAAATTAAAGTTATAATTAAGTTAAGAAATAGAAACGAAGTATTTATTCTATGCTTTTATACATTGGTAATTCTTTGGTTTTTGTTTTGAAAAAGAAAAGGAAATGGAGGAATAGAACCTAATGTATAATGGTGTAGTTAAGTTCTTTGATTCTAAGAAAGGTTATGGATTCATCGTTGTTGAAGGACAAGAGAAGGACATATTTGTTCACTATTCTGCAATCAACCAAGAAGGACATAAGACTTTAGAACAAGGACAAAAAGTAACGTTAGATATTGTTGAAGGTAAGAAAGGTCAACAAGCATCTAACGTTACAGTAGTAAACGAATAGTTTGAATAAAAAAGGATGGTTCGCCATCCTTTTTGTTTTTTATTAAAAAAAAATAATAAATACCTTGAATATTTTTTATAAATAGAATAAAATGAATGACTGATGATTAGAAAGCGCTTGCATTGAGAGAAAAAATATTGGGGAAAAGGCTTCTAAATCGTTTGGGAAGGATTTTTAAGTATGAAGAAAAAAAGAATTATTAAGTTAGCAACTGTAACATCAGTTGCGGCGCTTGCAGGATTAACACTTGTATCTTGCGGTAGCGATGATGAGAGTGAAAAGGTTGTAAATTATAAGGTTTCATTTAATTCAAATGATCCAGATACAACAGATTCTGTTAAACCAGATGAGTATAAGGCAATAGAGGTATCATCAAATACACCTCTTGATTTGTCAAAATATGTACCTACATATAGTGGCTATACATTTGAGGGATGGTTCCTTGATTCTCAATTAACAAATAAATTTGAAAATGCAACAAAGCTTACAGGAGATACTACATTCTATGCTAAGTGGAGCAAGAATAAAGTATATTATAAAATAACATATAGTACAGCTCAAGGTAACGCTCCAAGCGCAGTAGAAAATGTAGATTCAATACCTACAACACTTCCTACTCTTACAGCAGATGGCTATACATTTGAAGGATGGTATACTGACCAAGCATTTACAACTAAGGCAGTTGCAGGTGCAGAAATTAGTGCAAATACAACTCTTTATGCAAAATGGACAAAGGTTACTCTATATTCAAGATTAGCAGCTGATGATGATAAGATTTTATCTGAAGATTTCTCTACAACTACAACTGTTGCCGAGTGGACTGAAGATACAAAAGAAGTTGCTGGTATTTATCAAAAATTAAATGAAAAGAATGCAGGAACAGCAGATGCAACAAAGAATTTTATTGAAGTTGTTGACGGAAAGGCATATTTAAGAGATTTAAATAATTCTGCAAATGGAACACATGCATATATTAATTTTGGTACAATTGATAATGGTACTTTGTAAGGATGCGTGGATGTTACAATTGATTCCCTTGGTACAGGATGGACTTTATTCCAATTATTTGGACTTGATACTGCAAGAGAATCAGTTAATGAAGTGTTTGGAATAAGAAATGACAGTAATGCAGGATTAGCCTATAGAGTAGATGGTAGTGGTACACTAGGAACTCCTCTTTCATCTGTTACACTTACAGAAGGAAATACATACGAGATTTATTTTAATATCGATTTAGCAAATGCAAAAATTAGCGTTCAAATTGATGGCGTTGATTATGTAAAAGATTTAGAAATAGCAGGATTATCTCAAGTAAATTATATAAGATTTGTTTCATCTGATAATAAGTCAGCAACAGTATCTTTAGATAATATTGCAATAGTACATCATGCATCATCACTTGATGCAATTAAGACACTAAAGACTGCAGCAATTAATAGAAAATATGAAGCAATTGATCAAACTCTATATACTAAGAATTATGCAGCAATAACAACTGCTAAAGATAGTGCACTTGCAGCAATAACAACTGCTACAACATCTGATGAAGTAACTGCCGCAGTAAATGCATTTAACGAGGCTCTTAAAACAAATATCTCAGATGCAACATTAGCTGAATATATTGCAACTAAGAAGACTGCGTTCCAAACAACATATAAAGCAACAGCTTATACTGAGAATGCTACTGCATATAATAGCGTATTAGCAACATTTGATAATATTACTGGTACAACTAAATCTGCTGTAGATTCAGTATATGAGGCTGCAGTACTTTCAATCGGACAAGTAAAGAGTGATGAAACAATTCTTGCTGAATATAAGACTGCTCAATCAACTGTAGTTACAGATTACAAGACTTCAGAGATTACAGCACTTGATGCGACAACATATGCAACAGTAATTGCAAATATAGAAACTTTAAAGAATGAAGCTTTAACACAAATAACAGCCGCAACTACTAAGGCTTTAGTAGATGAAATTGTAACTGATGCTAAGACATCTATTGATGCTCAAATTGCATCTACAACTAAGACAGTTGCTGAAGCATTAGCTGAAGCTTCAACTGAACTTACAACATATAAGACTAGTGTTATTGCAAGTGGTGTAGCATCAACTATTACAACATCATCAATTAAAGATGATTGTGCAACTAAAATTAATGCAGTAGCATTAAAACAAGAAGCAGAATATAGTGATGCAGCAGCTGTTGCTACAGAATTAGAATTATTAAAGGATAAGATTGATTTAATTGATGCACAATATGGATATTATGGTACATTATATCCTATATGTGAGGCTTTAAAAGGTGATTTTGAAGCTGGTGGTCTTGCAGCATATAATGCATCAGAACAAACATATATTAATGGATTACTTGCTACAACTACTAAGGAAGCTGCAAAGGAATTATATGATGAAGCCTCTGTTTCTATGGTAAGTGAAGGTGAAAAGTATGAGGCTGCATTAAAGGTTGATTTAGATGCAAGAGAAGATTATAACTATAATGGATTAGCTACAGCTAAGGAAACTGCAAGCTTAAAGTATTCTGCATCAAAGGATGTAACGAAAGGAAATTCTAACAAAGTTGGAGTATTCACATTAAATGCAGTAGAAAACAAGTACAAGGAACAAGACGGCTACGTATCATTATATACAGGATGTACAATTACATTCGATGTAAATACTGATGGTGCTGTATTCATGCTATCGTTCAATAGTAATAATAGTGCTCGTAACGTAACGTTAACTTCAACTAACACAGCTTATACTGCAACAACAAAGCAAGATTCAAACTTTACATCTGGTGGTAAAACATATACATTTAATGGGGAAACTATTACATTAGATGCTTCAACTAAGGGATGGTTAATTTTCGAAGGATTAAAGAAGGGTTCATATACAGTAACATTTAGTTCAACAGATGAAAATGCTGGAAAAAATGGAAAGAATGAAACTAAACTTGAAGGATTAATGCTTTTAGATGTTAAGGAGAAAGCAATTGATTCTAAGATTAACAGCATTGACTTCACAAATGCAGTATCAGTTACATCAGGAACTGCTGCATCAAGCCTTGTAACTGCAGTTATAGGTAAGGCAGATTATAATAATGTATTATCTGATGTTACATTAACAGGTAATGCTAAGATTACAGTTAAGGTAGTTAAGGCTGGAACTGAAGATGAGGTTACTACATTAACTGAATCTGGAAATTATGATATTACAGTTATCTATGGAACAACTGCTACAAGATATAATAGCAAAACAGTAAAGAATGTAGCTATCACAGTTGAGAGTGTAACTACATACGTTGCATCAGTTGGTGATACTTCATATGACACATTTGCAGAAGCAGTTGCCGCAGCAAATGCCTCTAATGGAACTATTAAGTTATTAGATGATGTAACAATTGATGAATGTGTATTAATTACAGGAAACGTAACTATTGATATGAATGGTCATAATGTTACAAATACTTCAAGTACTTGGCAAATATTCTCAATTAGAGAAAATGCAACACTTAATATTAATGGATCAAATACTACAACAATGACTGGAACAATCGGAGTTGTACGCACTAATGCAACACTTAATATTAATGGTGGAAATTATGTAGCACCAATAATAGGAAACGAGGACGATTACAATGCTATTTCAACAAATGGTAATTGGGAAGGACAAACAGTAGTAATTAAGAATGCAACAGTAACTTCTGAAAAAATCGCAATCTATGCACCAGGTAAGGGAACAGTAACAATTGAGAACTCAACAGTTACTGGAGGAACTGGAGTATATGTTAAGGCTGGAACATTAAATGTTAAAAATTCAACAATTAATGCTACAGAAGCAACATCTGCAGATTTAGTATTAAATAACAATGGATCCTCTTCAACAGGAGATGCAATTGTATTAGATTCTAATGCAGCATATCAAGGAAATATTGTAGTTAACATTGATGCTACATCTAAATTAACATCAATAGCTGGATATGGAATTCATGAGGGATATACAAGTGGTACTGCAACAGCAGTAACATCAATTACAGTAACTGAGGGCGCAACTATTACAGCTGCTCTTGGACAAATTGGAGCTTCAAAATACTTCAAGACAGCAGTTAAAGCAGATTCAACAATATTATCAATACCTACAACAATTACAGTAGTTTACTACGAGAAAGAAGCATCAGTTGGTGATACTTCATATGACACATTTGCAGAAGCAGTTGCCGCAGCAA
>CAVAQB010000057.1:0-9960 GCA_963590725.1 Anaeroplasmataceae bacterium
GTTTGCAGTCGCATCAAAATCACTTAATCCATTAACAAAATTAATCTTAAGAGCACCTGTAATACTATAATAATTTCCATTGGATTTTTGAATAATCAATTCATTAATATTTAAGTTAAATAATTTTTTATCATATAGTGTCTTTATAGATTTAACATAATCTATCAATCTTAAAATATCATTTTCATAAATTATGTTAGAAGTTGGTACTTCTATTTCTCTATCTAATGAATTTGTAAGAGTAATATTCGCACTTGATAAAATAACTCCCTCTGTTTTAATCAAGGCATCTGTTTTTGTGTTTGATGTAGTTAAATAAATAATTATCGCTAAACTCTTGCCAATTAAAGATTCTAAATCAAATCTGATATCATCTGCAATTGTCAAAGTGTTTAAAACATCAACTATTTGTTTTACCTCAAGTGAGTTATTAAAATCAAACGAATAATTAGTATTAAGCATTGAGTTAATCTTTTCTAAAGCTTTATTTATAAATTGTTCTAAATTATTTAAATCAACTTTAAATGTTTGATTAGATACTCTAACATATAATACTTTATTAATAACTTTTATATAAGCATCAATCTCATATTTAGAATCGATTGTAATAGAAATTGAGGAATCAACATTCTTATTATTAACATAAATGTCTCCATTAACTAATAAATCATGATTATCATATGTTAATGATAATTCGTTAATATTAACGTTAAATATCTTGGTTTTTATTAAGTTATATAAATCAATGCCATTATCAATATAACTATCAAGATTAGTGTAATCAAGCGAATTAATTGTAATAGAATCACTAAATTTAACTATATCTTTAATGCTTCCACTAATATTTTCTCCACATAGACTAATAGTTAAATCATCATTAAATGAAACATTTAAATTTTCATTAATATATTTTGATGTATTTAAACTAATATTTAAAGAATTATTATAGGTAATAGAAGCTAATATATTTAGTATTTCAGTAAAATCAAGATTAGTATTTTTAGAAGTTTCTATAAACTCATTTATTGTAGATAACACTTTATCTTTTGAAATTTTTACATGAAGATTGTTATAATCTAGATAAATTATATCATCTAAATATGTCACAACTAAATAAGCATTAAAATCATTAGAATATATATTTAGTATACCTTTTGCGCTTAAGTTATCAAATCTTGCGTTTATTGTACCACTTACATGGTATGTCTTATATATAAAATCAAGATTTAAAGAAATACCATTTGCCAATTTAATTTCTTTAACTTTATTTATTAGATTATTAACAATATCTTTTACATCATAAATATCTACATATTCTTTATTTGGAATTAAAACATCTTTATATGATCCTCTTGTTGATATCTTAAAAGATGTATTAGAAAGCTTTATATCACCAAGCGCTATAATACCATCATATGTGAATTTTAGGTTCTCATCAAGTGATATATTAATATTTTCTAAATATCCCTTTATTAAATCATAACTTACATCTGTTTTATTAAATGCTTCAATATTTTCATTTGAATTTAAACCATTAATTAATGTTTTCAATTCATCTAATGAAATTTTAGCATATACTTTATCTAAGGCTATAACGTAGAGATAGTTATCTTTATAATAGATAGATGCATCTAGGTTATACGAATCATTTGATAAATTAACTACACCTTCTACTACCTTATTCTTTAAATCAAGATAAACAGTACCATCAAGATTATAAATCTCGGTGTTATATGTAATTGTTGTATTAAGATTTAGATCAATTGCGTATGCAAGTTCTATTGCATATTTAGTATTTGTAGTTTCATAAGAATCAATAAATTCTACTGATATTTTATATGTATCACCTTGATATAGATATAGTGCATCAAGTTTTTCAAATTCTACAGTATTTTCATCTTTAGTATTAAATGTAAATGTAGTTGGAATTGAAAGCCCAAATAAATTAAATGTTATATCAACAAATGTTTCACCACTAGATTTTCTAATACTACCATTATTTATATCCGACATAACGCCTTCAATTAAGGTTGTTGTATCAAAAGGAAGAGTAAATTCATTTGTATTAATGCCATCACTCTTTCCATTAAGCATAGTAATTAATGTATCAATATCATAATATCCTTTAACATTTCCCATTAAATAAAGCTTATTATCTTTAAATACTATATTAGTGTTGCCAATTGTTGCGTCAATTGTCTTATTTTTTATATCTATTGCAGTTTTTACTTCGATGTCTTTTTCATTTACTTCAAGTAATACTTTAGCGTATAATTTATCTTCGTTTAGAATATTCGCCATAGTTGCAAGATAGTCTAGAGGACTTTCTACAACAGCATTAATCTCATCATCAGATGGGACATCTATATCAAAATAGTTCTTGTAAAAATTATATTTTTCACTAATTTTATTACTTGCTTCATCGTTTGATAAATAAGTAAATGTCTCAGTAAGATCAGTATATGTTTCAGCCCAAACTCCCTTATGTACTGAATATACTTCCATATAGTGACCCTGTTTAACTGTCCATGTCTCATCAAATGTATATTCTATACTTACGCTTAAAAAATTAGGGTAGTCAGGTGATGAGGCATTTGTTTTTACCTTGTTTTGATAATATACTGGTGCTTTTGTAGGTATTAAATCTAAAGTAATTGTATATGTACCATCACCATTATCTATGACTTCACTTTGGCTTTTTATAGTATCACTTGATACAACGTATCCTATAATCTTATCTGGACCATTTCCATATAGGCTAAATTCTTGTGATAAAGAACGAGCTCCTACATCTTGTTTATCATAGTCTGATGAACTTGATGATTTACGATATAAAACCTTACTTGGAGTAAAGAATTGTTCTTGAAAAACCTTTACTGCTTTTCCTGTAGATCTTGTATCCATATAATAATAATTACCAGATTTTAATCTATAATCATAAACATCTTGAGAACCCATGTCTCCCATACCTTTAGCATTTGCAGACCCTTGTGTTGTTGCTTCAAAATCACTATGCTCTAACTTGTATGAAAAATAAGCAAAGTTTGTTAGTGCATCATAATCACTAGGTTTAGATCCGTCTGTTGGAGTTTCTAAAGAAATTGATTCTCCACTAAAATTAGTATCAACCTTAGATCCGGTTGATTTACCAGACATTATAAGTGTTTTTATATCGATTCCTGTAATAGCAAGGAATATAATTACTGCTGTTATAAATGTTAAAAGTAATGAGCCTAAGACAATTAATCTTTTCTTGACCTTTTTCTTCATAGCCATGACTATATACCTATCCTTTTCTCATGTTTCAAATAGTTATCATTATATATTATAGTATCTATAATGTTAAATGTCAAGTTTGCTATACTATAGTGTAAAACGGATTTAAACCTTTCAATCATCTATTTTTCATGCAAGATAGAAAGAGAAAAAACTTGTCCTAATTATAGGACAAGTTATTATTAGTAGGTATCTTACTATCACATTCTAACACTATACTAAATTATAATTTAGAAATCTATTTTATATAGAAAGAATATCAGTATATGCTAATACGCCGTATATTAAAATACAAATTATAGACAATATAATTCCTGCGAATGCTTTTCCTCTTTTTCCTTTTCCATAGAACAGACCTAAAATAGAGAAAAACAGTGGGATAAAAGAAATTAAAGCGACAATCATCATTGAGTCAAGAAGTGTGTCATCCATTTTAATAATTTTATCAAGATTACTAGAATTTGCTTTCTTAGAACCTATTGCATAATACGCATGGATTAAAAATCCAGCGCAACTCATTAAAAAGAGCACAAAAGATATTTTTGTAGATACCATAGTTACCTGTGCTTGAAATCCATCCACATGTTTTTTTGTTAAAGTATCAATCTTTTTTTCATTTTCTTCGACTCTTGATTGAAGAGTCTCGATAAGAGATGAATCATCTTTTAAAGCTATTTTTTCAGTTTCTTTTACAGGAGGATTTTCTCTATCTTCTAATTGCGCCTTTATAACGCTGATATCTTCTTTTATTTTAGATATTTCATTTTTTAAATCCACAATATCAGATTCATTTCTTATATCATTAAAATTATTTTCATTACTATCGATTTCACTTAATTTTTGGTTTATTTGCCTAACACTACGCTCTAAGCGTAAAACTTTAACAATAGTAGACGCTCTACTACCGCTAAATTCACTCTCTTCGTTATCCTCATCGTCGTCAGAATAATTTATTTCTGGCTCGCGTTCATTCATTTCTTCTTCAATATCATTTAAATACATACAAAATCCTTCTTTCTAGAAAGCAAAATTTCCATCTTTAAATATTTGATGTGCAACTCCTTCATGATCGTATCCTACAATATTTAAATCCTTAGTTCCAATCATAAAATCTACATGAGTAAGTGAATTATTAAATGGAATTTTCTTAAATTCTTCATCACTCATATTCTCATATCCTCTAATATTATCTCTAAATGCCATACCTAGAGCTAAATGGCATGCGGCATTTTCATCAAATAAAGTATTATAGAACAATATTTTAGATTGATTAATAGGTGAATCATATGGAACAAGTGCTACTTCACCTAAATGATGTGATCCCTCATCAGTATCTATAATTTTTTGTAGCTCACTAAGTCCTTTTTCTGCTTCGGCTTTTACAACTCTACCTTTTTCAAAATAAATTTTAAAGTTATCTATTATAACACCGTTATGTGATAAAGGTTTAGATGATACAACAACACCATCAACGCCGTTTGCATCAGGCATTGTAAATACTTCCTCAGTTGGCATATTCGCAACAAATTCAATTCCTTTTAGTGAATTTTCTGATGCTGATTGCCATAAATGATTTTCATGTAATTTAAGTTTAAGCTTAGTACCATTAGAAGCGCTGTATTCTAGATAATCTAGATTAAGTTCATTTAATACTTTTGCCTTAGAACCTAAATATGATATATGCTCATTCCAAGCCTTAATAGGGTCTTTACTATCAATTCTTGTTGTTTTTATAATAGCTTCCCATAATTTCTTTGTAGCCTCGCTTGGCTTAAGATTAGGGAATACCATATTAGCCCATGCCTTAGATGGTACCGCTACAATACACCATTGATCATAACCTTCTGTTATATCTCTATATTTCTTCATTACCATACGACGTTCTTTATATATTCTTGAAATTTTATCATTGTCAAGATTTGCGAAAGCCTCAGGATTTTCATCTTCTACATAAATTCTACAAGGAATTGATTTAGAATTATGTTCTGCCATCTTTTCCTCATAATCTTCTACAGTTGATAAAGCTTTTTCATCGCCATATTTATAGGCTACATAATCTATATCTTCATCAGCCCAATTTAAAACAACCTTACGGCATCCATTCTTATAACATTCTTCTACAATGTATTTAGCAAATTCTCTTTGTCTTGTTGATATATATAATAAAACATCTTGTCCCTTTTGTAGATTTATACCTTTTTTTACAATAACTTTTGAAAATCTTTTATAAATTGTCTTATTCATATTAATTACTCCTCTATAATACTTTCGAAAGATACCCTTATAAGTTTATTTAAATCCATTGGATTTATTTCTACCTGGTATCCTATTTTACCGGCTGAAAAAATAATCGTATCAAAATCTAATGCGGTTTTATCTACAACCGTTACAAAAGATTTTTTCATACCAATTGGAGAACATCCACCTCTTACATATCCTGTAAGTGGTAACAACTCCTTTACACTAATCATTTCAACACTTTTTTCTAAAACAGATTTGGCACATTTTTTTAAATCAAGTTCATGCGCTACTGGTACTACAAAAACATAATTCTTTTTAGACTTAGATACACAAACAAGTGTTTTAAACACTTTGTTAGGATCTTGTCCCAACTTAGTTGCGACCCCCAGTCCATCAACCACACCATCTTCATGAGAATACTCATATGAATTATATTTTATCTTTTTTTGATCAAGTATGCGCATTACATTAGTTTTTTCCATAAATTATCACCAAACTTTTATTTTTATTATACTATAATATAATTAAAAAAGAGCAATTTAATTGCTCTTTTTATTAAAATTTTATTATCATTAAACCTATTTTTATAAATAAGCTTCCTTCTTTGCCTCTATTGTTATTTTAAAGAACCTTATAATCATTACAAATGAAATTATAATAATTAATACTGAAACAATGAGAGATAGAAAATAATGAAATTTATTAAGATAGCACTCTTTAATATATCCTATCACAAAATCATCTAATAATCCTTCTAGGACAATTAAATCCGATAGGGCTGTCGCAAGTCCTACCTCCTTTAACCCTAATACCATAATATCATTTCTATCTGATGCGATCATATAACCTCTAAGAGATAACATAATCATTAATACAATAATTAAAGATAATATTATTGCTTGCCACTCTTTATAGACTCTTTCTTCCATAACATATAAGCCTTTTAATTTAGAGATTATTACAAATGAAAATAAAATACCATATATAAACAATATTAATCCCATCAATAAATATGCGTGTCTTTTTTCTTTTCGAGATTTTGTAAGTTTTTTCACATAAATATTCTTACAAAAGAATACGCTAAGTGATGATAAAGATGTTGCGGCAATTATTATTGATTTAGATAAAAATCCTAAAAATCCTTTATATAGAAATGATACAAATGTTATTATCGCACTTATAAAGGTTATTCTTTTACTCATTTTCTTTCCCATAGTTTATAATCCAACTATCGCTTCTACATATGAATATATGAATAAATAGACTAAAAAATATAACATTATAGATAAAAAGCACATCCAGTAAATTGTAAATTTTCCTGTGAACCAAATTTCTATTTTTGTAATTCCGTGTTCCTTATCAAGCGCTAAATATTCTTCTTTTTCTCTATTGAAATCTTTATATGGCTCAATTGATTCTTTTATTTTTTTAAGGAAAAAGAAATCATAAATATAAGGTATAAATAGAAGCGCCATAAACCCTGGAAGTCTTAAATTGTTAATAGAAAAAGATGCATCTTTTGTCATAAGATATAATGGTAAAAAGCCTATAAATATTAGTGATAGTGAAAAAACATATCTAAATAAATACATTTTTAAAGCTTTCCAATGCTCTCTTTTCTTTAATTTAATAATTCCAAATACAAAAAGAAAAACATATAAAATTACAAATAAAATTGCGATTATAACTCCAAGTGCTTTCATATATTACCTCACCATTTTATTTTACATTATCAGTCAAATAAAAAAAAGCACCTAAGTGCTTTTTATTTATCTTATTACTTTAATAAGTCTAAGATGTCTGCCTTCTTAGCTCCAGAAGGAATCTTAACACCCTTTGCAGCTGCAATTTCCTTTAATTCAGCAACAGTCTTCTTAGATAAGTCCTCTGTTACTTCAGCTTTTGGAGCTTGAGCCTTCTTAGCAGGCTTTGCTTCGCTATTTTGCATAGCCTTCTTTTCAGCCTTAGTAGCCTTCTTTAAAACTACAACCTTTTCAGCTTCTACAGTCTTCTTCTCTGCAGATAATGCAGTCTTAACTAAAGCTGCAAATCCTTCAGCATCGTTAACTGCCATTTCAGCTAACATCTTTCTGTTGATTTCAATTCCAGCATTTGATAATCCTGCGATGAATAATGAATACTTAGTTCCATTTAACTTACATGCAGCATTAATTCTTTGAATCCATAATTTACGGAAGTCTCTCTTTTTAGCTTTTCTATCTCTGAAAGCATAAGCTAATGAACGCATTACTTGTTCATGAGCAGTACGGTATAGAGCGTGCTTTGATCCATAATATCCCTTGGCTAATTTTAAGACAGCCTTACGTCTTCTTCTTGTTGTATATCCACCTTTAACTCTTGGCATAATTCTTTACCTCCTAAATTATCTCATGTTGCTGATTAGAGATTTAATTCTCTTCTCATCAGTCTTGTCTACTAAACCTTGCTTAGAAAGGTTCTTGTTCTCTTTGTGAGTCTTGTTAGTCTTTAAATGTCCTGTATAAGCATGTCCTCTTTTAAGCTTTCCAGTTCCTGTAACTTTAATTCTCTTCTTTAATCCACTATGTGTCTTTTGCTTTGGCATAATTTTTTACACTCCTTCTTATTGTTTATCTGTCTTTGGCGCTAATATTGTAAATAGTGATCTACCATCAAGCTTTACTGCTGACTCAGCTTGAGCACAATCAGCTAAAGCTTCAACGAATCTCTTAATAACTTCATGTCCTAAATCTTGATGTGCTATCATACGTCCGAAGAAACGAAGGCTAACCTTAACCTTATTTCCTTTAAGTAACATTTTACGAGCGTTATTTGCTTTAGTATCAAAATCGTGCTTTTCGATTGTTGGAGATAATCTAATCTCTTGTAGTACTACTACTTTTTGATTTTTCTTCATTTCTTTAAGCTTCTTTTGTTGCTCAAAACGATATTTAGAATAATCCATAATCTTTGCAACAGGTGGCTTAGCATCTGGAGATACTAAAACTAAATCCAATCCATACTCATCTGCCTTAGCTAACGCTTCGTTGCGAGATAGGATTCCAAGCTTTTCACCTTCATTTGTAATTACTAAAACCTTTGGACTCTTAATGTCATCATTAATGATTGCATCATCAGTCGATTTTCTTGTGTTATTAATAAGAAACACCTCCATATTAGTTGTTAAGCAAAAAAATAAGGGACGCAGTAACGCCCCTTTAATAATTCAAATAATTCTACAACAAGCTTTTTTGCCTACCAACCTTTGGTCAATCAGGCGAGAAACGGGCGTTTCTTCTTTCCGTTTATTAATTTAACCTCTATTATTATACTTAAATTACAATGTTTGTCAATATGTTTTTCTAATTTTTTAGTTTTAATTCATTTTTTCCAAAACATGTTATAAGTATAACCAAATACATTATATCAAATAAAAATGATGGGACAAGACCTAATGGAGCAATTTTATTAAATAAATTTATATGTAAAAATATAATGCTTCCTAAAATCGGATTAATATCTCCCACAATTCTTGCTATCAAAAATATCAAAAACACTATTATTCCACTATAACCAATTTTTGTTATTCTTATAATAAGTAATGATAATAATACTGCTTCAAACCCTATAAAATTCATCATAAATAAAATTTTTAACATATCACTATCAAACATAAAGTATTTAAATCTTGCCATACCTACAAGCATAATCATTATATATGCAATTGTCACATACAAAAATGAAAGTAATAAATAAACACTTATTTTTATTTTTAATAATGCTTTAGAACTTATTTTAGTTGAAAAAATCAAATCAAATCTATGATTATTTTGAATATGATCAATAGATATGCTAGATACTATAACTACTATAATTATTGGTAATACATAATCTATCGCAAATTTTAAATAATCATTATGATACACGCTTATATCTTCATAATAATCAAACATAGATACATCAAAATCAAATAAATTTAACAATATAAAAATAAGTAATAATGATGCTGATAAAATAATTACGTTTGTCCTATTAAATGTATAACTCAAATAAAGCTTTCTTACATTATTCATCCCTCTTTCCTCCTAACTTCAACAAATATGTGTATGAATCTTTAAAGAATTCTTGATCATGAGTAATTAATATAATCGCCTTATTTTCTTTGTTAAGTCTTTCTAAATCACTTTTAAATAATATCTTACTATCTTCATCAAGACCATTTAGTGGTTCATCAAATATATATAGCTCACTTTCTTCTAACAAAGTTTTAATTATAACTATTTTCATAGTATTTCCTTTTGAAAGATTACAAATAAGTTTATTTTCAAGTTTGTACCTTTTTATCATTAAATCAATATCTTTTTTTATAACTATGTTATCAAAATAATCATATAAAAAATCATGAGATTTTATTAAAGATGGTAGTACAAATTTTTCAGGATAATATGAAATACTATTAAAGTC
>CAVAQB010000058.1:0-21891 GCA_963590725.1 Anaeroplasmataceae bacterium
TGGCTATCATAATAATGATTTGAATATTACGCAAGTTAAGAAACATAGATTATCTCATTTTATGTCTAAGGTATTTCTTTTAAATAAAGGGTATAGATTATCTAAGTTTCCAAAGCTAGGAAATATTATTATATTATGGCCAATACTTGTGTTAATTAATATAATAAGGCTTATTTTTACTAAATTTCATAAATTTATGATATTAATTTTTAAAAGAAGTAATAGAAAAAAATTATACAAAAAACTTGGTATTTAATTTCTATAATTGTATTGTTTTTTATATTTATTGTTGTTATAATTTAATTAGAGAAGTAAAATTATAAAAGAGGAGGGATCGTTATGAATTTTACTATTACATTTGCAAGAGAGTATGGTTCTGGTGGAAAGTTTATCGCTACAAAGGTTGCGGAAGCATTAAATATTCCTATTTATGATAAAAAGACAATCCTTAATGAAGCTGAATTATATGGAATCAATCCTATTGATATGGAAAAGTTTGATGATGAGGATGCAGGATTTTATTTTCCTACTATGACTAATAGTCCAAGACTTGATATGGAACTTTCACAAAAAGCTTATATGGCAACACTTAAAACTATTCAAATGATTGCCTCCACTAAATCATCTGTTATTGTTGGACGTTGTGCAGATTATATTTTATCTGATGATGCAGATTCCTTATTAAAGGTATTTGTTTACGCACCAATGGAGTCTAAAATTAAAAGATGTATTAAGTATTATAATACACCTAAGAAAAAAGAAGAAACAAAACAATTGATTCTAAAAAATGATCGTAAGAGAAAGAAATATTATGAATTTATTACAGAACGTGATTGGGGAAATCCTAATGATTATGATATTTGTATAAATTCAGATATGGGAATAGATGCGGCAGTTGAAGCTATTGTTGCGGCATGTCGTGCTAAGTTTGGATTGAAGTAAGAAAAATGGTGGATAAAATCCACCTTTTTTATTTGTAATTATTTACTTAAAAACTATATTTTGATATAATTTAATTATATATTTATGCCCGTAGCTCAGCTGAATTAGAGCGTAGTCCTCCGGAGACTAAGGTCGTGAGTTTGAGTCCCACCGGGCATACCATAGAAGTATTTAGTAAAGGAATAAGATGTATGATTAAAGTAGAAGAAAAGAATATAGTAGTTCGTGAGTTTAATAATGATGATTATAAGTCATTTTTAGTTCAATTAGTTTCTAATAAGGGATGGACTGATAACTTTCAACAATGGAGGGTTAGAGGCAATGATTGTGCTAGATTATTTGCATATCATTTAGAAGGATATAAAGAGGATGCGGATATTAAAAAGAATAGATTTATGTATGGTATATTTACAAAACAAGGCCTATTAATTGGTGAATGTGGATTTGAGTATAATGAAGCTTTGTCTGGAGTTGAAATATTTGTAGGACTTATAGAACAAGCTCGTGGTAAGGGATACGCTAGTGAGATACTAGACGCAATGAAAAAGATTTCTAAGGAACTTGGAATGAAGAAGATTAACGCAAACATTCCTGTAGAACATGAAATTGGAGTAAAGATGCTTACAAAGGCAAAGTTTGATGCGGTAAATGAATTTGATATTGCATATCAAGGAAATACTATTAAAATGCGTCATTATGTTTTTAATAATTAATATGTACCCTTTATAGGGTACTTTTTTTTCAAAATTTCGATTTGGACAAAAATGATTTTTGTGATATAATATAAATATAAGGTGGTGACGGCATAGTGTCAAAGATGAGTGTTGTTACACAAGACATAGAACATATTAAGAATGGTTTAAATGAGCTAATTGGTCAAAATGTAACACTAGTTGTAAAGGATCGAACAAAAATTAAAATAAAAAAAGGCACTATTACCTTGGTATCTGATAAGTTATTTTGTATAGATGTAATTATGGGTAAGTATGCCACACTTAAAGAAACATATACATTTCTTGATATTAAAACTAATAAGGTCAAAATTAAGGAAAGACCAGATTTAAATGATGAAGAAGCAGTAATTGTATAATAATTTGCTTCTTTTTTTCTCGAAAAAAGTAAAAGCGTTTTCAAAAAAATCTATTGACAATGAAAACGCTTTATTATATAATTAATACATAAGTTTAGTTAAAACTTTACCAATCAGACATAGAAAAAAATTATGTAGGAGTGATTTTGAATTTTGCCGTAATTGATTGGGGATGGAGATACTAAAAGTCTAGCTTTAGTGTGGAGTCTTTACCGAAAGGGATGCTAGAATATGGGCGAGAAGAGATTTATCTCTTCTTTTTTCTTTATTAATTTGATATAATAAACATAGGTGATTATTTTATGGAAAAAGAAGTATTTGAAGGATATAAAGAAGAAATATTATTTTATTTAGAAAATCCTGGTAAGGTATCAAGAGTGTCCTTCTTTGATGATACATATAAGAAAAATGTAGATTTAATTTTTTCAACAATTTTTGATGAAGAAGCTCCAGCTGATTCTTCTGAGGCTTGTGCTTATTTATTTGGTAAAGCATGCGAGATGAATATATTAAAGGTTGTTCGTCCTGATAATAGAAGAATTTGGTTATCTAAGAAAGAAGTTCTTGAAGGTATTGTATTTGACCTTCCATATCATCTAGAAGATGCCGTACTTGAGGCAATGGATGGCTGTGAAGATGCTTGCGCTGAATTTATTAAAAATAATGTTGATTCTGATGTGAAGGATTTATTATTAGATATTGAATATATTGCTGAAGCAATAATTGTTAAACATAGGCTGTTTAATGTAGAGGTTGAAGGATTTAATAATTCTGAGGTGGCATTCCCACAAGAACTTTATATTTATGCTAATAATGTAGGTCTTAAAGCGCTAGAACAACAAGGCTATAAGGTGCTAGGTACATCAGAATCATTTACATCTCCTGTATCTGTTATATTAGAAAATCCACAGGGTGAGAAGATGGCTGTATATGAACAAGTAACTATTTCACCAAAGACTGCTAAATTCTCAAATTATAAGATAGAAGAACTTAAGAAATATGCTATTAAAGAAAAAATCACACCATATTGCTTAGGAATTATGGTTGAGGCTGAAGATGCTGATTCTAGTAAAGCTGGAGTTGTTGTTAAGGGTAAAAAGGCTACTATTAAGATGACATCTTTTATAAATTTAAATTAAAAAGAGAACATGGATTCTCTTTTTTTTTATAAATAAAGATATAAAAAAAACTCCTAGTTGCCTAGAAGCTTTTTTTTATATTTACTTTAATGTGAATTTAACTTGATAATTTAAATATTCGAATTCATATGATTCAAGGAATGAAGCCATATATTGTTCATACCAAGCTTTTTGTATTAATTTAGAATTTAGAACAGCGTTTCCATACCACTCATAATTCTTAGTAACTCCTGCAATGTAATCTTCTTCAGAACCATAATCAGGATATGATTCAGGATCGAAGTCTGCTAAACCATAGTAGTTATTTTCAAATGTAGTAAATTCATTTATTGAATAAACATTTACACCACCAATAGACTTCTTTTGACATAAGTTATTAGATACAGTCTTACCACTATTTTTACCAGATGCATTACCAATCATTGCGTTATTTTTTATTGTGATTAATCCAGAAGAACGTCCTCCAACAATACCTCCGGCATATGTAGTTCCTTCAATTGTACCTGCATATACAGAGTTAGAAACTATAATTTGAGCTTCAGTTGATTGAGGGTCTACACGTCCAAGAATACCACCACAATATTGGTTATAGTTGAATATGCTTTCCTTAACATAACATGAATCAATAGTTAAGTTTGCAGGATATTGAAGATGAGCAACAATACCTCCAACATATTTACCAGATGCACGTGTTATAGAACCATCAGCGTTTTTAGTTTCAAGCGCGGATCTTATAGAATATAACGCAGGGTTATTATTGTTAGCAGTATAAATTCCACATCTTGTAATTTTTACAGTTGGAATATCAGCTCCAGTAGCACCCTTAGTTCCCTTAACTTCACCAATGATACCACCAACTCTTTGATAAGCATTTACTGATGAATCAGTAATAAAGATTCTATCAATTGTAGCGTTAGCTTCCTCACTTGATCCAATTAATATTCCAGTCTTTCCATATTGTTTTTCATTAATATTAGTTTGGTTAACATGAACCTCATGTAATCTAAGATTCTTTATTACAACAGTTCCTTTAATCTTAAAGAATAATCCTCCACCTTCAGAAGAAGTATTAATGTTAAGGTTAGAAATTGTAAAGTCTTTTCCATCAAAGTATCCTTTGAATGCAGTAGAATTACTATTTTGTGTTATTGTAGCGCCACCACAATCGATGTTTTGAGCTAATTCATAAGCTTTTGTACCATCATTTAATGCAGCTATAAGTTCTTCATATGTATCAATCTTTTGTGTAGGCTCAATACCTGTCATCTTATAAACTTTACCAAGACCATTTGCGTTTTCTACAACCATATAGACATCACAAGCAGTCTCTGAAACATTAATTGGTAGGTCAGCAGTGAATGAACGAGAAGAAAGAGCTACTGAAGTTAGATTTGAAATGATTGTTGTAGTCTCTGATTGACCAGTCTTTATATCTTCAGCAGAAGGAGCAGAAGCACCTGCAGCAACTGCGGCAATATATACTGTACCATTATAGTAGTTTGCATCAGCAGTAATAGAAATCTTGTTATCAATTACTGAATTTAGATATGCAGAAGATGAAGTTACAAGATAAGTTTCTGTATCATCAACGATTGTTACAACTCTCTTCTTTGTAATAGCCTTATAACCATCAACTTTAAATGTATAAGTAATTAGGTATGTACCAGTATTGCTTATAGAAGTAACTGTTGTAAGACCTGATGCAGTAAGCATACTCTTTTCACTTAAATAATCATTAGTGTATTGAATAGTTTTTGTAACTGTATAATCCTTACCTGCAGTTAATACTAACTTAGTAGATGTATAATCGTATACTTCATATGAATCAATATTAACAGCTGGATCTGTATCTAATTGAGTTACATTATCAATACCAGATATTGAACCAATTCTTGGTTCAAGAGCTTGGCAAGTAACGTTAAATGACTTAGTATATGTCTTGCCGTCAACTGTAATTGAAGCTGTAAGAGTAACTTGTGTATCAGTATCAATTCTTGAAGCGACTAGACCATAAGTATAATTTAATCCATTTTCAACTGTTACTTCATCACCAGAAATTGTAATTGCATTTGTATTAGAAGAAGACCAACTAATCTTAACCCCACGCATTGAAGTAGGTAGGTAAATATCATTATATATATAATCCTTATTAATAGCTAAATCGATTGAATCTAATACTTCACGTGCAGTACTTTCATTTGCAGTCTCATTTTCACTAACATCAGTTAAATAAGAATGATTGTATTGATCACTAGATGTCTTATTTAAATTGGCACCTACTTTAATTGTATTTTTAATTGAATCTGATACTTTCCAATAAGAACCAATATTTAATGAACCATCAGCATTTCTAAACTTCGAATGGAAGTTTGGAGTACCAAGTACAGATATTAAATTATTAGGGTTAGTATCATCAACGGCGTTTCTTGATTCACCAGTTGGATCTTGGTATTCAGAAACATTCTTTTCAGATTCTAAGAATCCTGTACCAGATTGAACGGATAAGGCACCAGCTGCTTTATAATATTTTCCTTTTTGAAGGAAGATAGAATCATTAATTGAACCATTAAATTCATCGCTACCTGGTTTAATTACATCTGTATCTTTAATCTTAAATCCATTGTATACATTATTACTCTTGCTAGAATAATATGAAATTAGGTTTGAATAATAGTTCTTATTATTGATTAATCCATCACGGTTTAGGTTGAAGTTATCCATTTCTTTAGGGTTTGCATTAACATCGCTTGAGAACTCACCATTATTTATAGAAGTACAGTTAGAGATAGCTATGTGTCCTGGGTTTGAGTTATCTGTAAATCCGTGTGCAAAGTTATATGCAGAAATACAGTTGTCTACAATAACTTCACAAGGAACAGAAGTACCTCCAAGTTTAAATCCATTTCCGTCTCCTTCAAATGATTGGTCTATTCCTGATTTATCGGAATTTAAATGCTTACCATTTTGTAAAGAAACACAGTTTAAGATTTTAACAAGTCCGATTCTTCCTGAATCTTGTTTTGCATATAAATCCCAACCATCATCAACATTCCAATAAGCAAGACATCCGTCAAATACGTTATTATATCCAACAGTAAGTTTTGCGGCAAATCCGTCTGCATCTTCACCTGCGTTATCGCAGTTATTATAAGAAGTACAATTTAGGATTAAGTTGTTTGAAGGCCATTGGTCAATAAATGGTTGTGTTGAACCACTTGTACGTCCAATTTGAAGACCTGTATCATGGTTTTCTGTAAATATACAGTTAGAAATAATGTTATTAGAACTTCCTAGTAATAATCCATTATCTCCTGCTCCCTTTGCAGTAAGATTATATATACGGTGATAATTACCAGAAATTTTAATTCCTTGGTTAGCATCCTCTTCACTCATTTGAGAGAAGTCAATAATAGTTTTTGTAGGATCCTCACCTTTAATTGTAGTAATCTGATTAGCGCTACCTTCATTACCGAAAGCAAGTGTATAACATTCATTATAAGTTCCTTCAGCAAGAATAATTGTAGCACCTGGTTTATAAACTCTTGATGCTTCAAATAAAGTCATAGCTTTACTCTTTCTTGAACCATCATTTGTTGGGCTTCCGTTAGGAGATACATAAATAACATCATTATTTATTTGCCAGCGGGCATATGCTATTAAATCTCCTTCAGGCATTTCATCATAATAAAATTTTGTACATAATGCTGAATCTACATACCAACCAGCAAAAGTATAACCTTCTCTTGTTGGAGTTGGTAGCCAATCAATTTTAGTACCGGGATTTAGTTCAATATAATTACCAGTATAATTGTCTTTTGTACTAAAATTAAAAACATAATTTCCCTTAGCATCTTTACGAGGTTTTCCTGAACTATCAGTTGCGTATTGATCGTCATAGAAATTTATTCTATATACTGCTTTAGATCTATCTACAGTATAACTATTCCCATTGTCAGATGATGATCCAGACGATCCACCATCTTTCTTTCCACATGAAGCTAAGCTTACTATAGCTAGTCCCATCGCGAAAGAAAGGTAAAACAATTTTTTCTTCATAATATCGTATTCCTTTCCTTTAAATAAAAATTGCAAGTAAATTATACTCTAAAACGCTTTCAATTTCAACTATGTATTTTGTATTTTATTTATTATATAATATTGGTATATTATAAGCACTTGATTGATATATTTTTTTACGGTACTTTTGATTTTTTAGAAGTAGTACTTTTCTAGGAGCTTAAATATAATGCAAAATTATTAAATTTTTTATTGCAATTTTATGCTATAAAATGTATAATCTAGGCAGTGAGAATTTAAGATAGTCCAGAGAGACTATTAATCGAACCTTATTTAATAATATAATCGTTCAATTAAAAGGATAACTATGCTCTTTGGATTTTGACCAAAGAGCTTTTTTTATGGAGGTTTGTATGAAAAAAGATTTATTGTCATTAAAACTGTTATCGAATGAAGAGATAATGAACATTTTAGAAACAGCAAAATTCTTTAGAGATAAAGGACTTAAAGTTGATTTATCTGATAAGATTATTGCTAACCTATTTTTTGAGAATTCAACTAGGACTCAGTATTCATTCATTACAGCAGAGGAGAAGTTAAACGCTAAGGTACTTCATTTTAATGCGCAAGCCTCATCAATGAGTAAGGGTGAAACATTCTATGATACTGTAAAAGTTTTTGAATCATTTGGATGTGACGCAGTAGTAATACGCTCAAAACAAAATGAATATTACAACGAACTAAAAGGATTAAAATGCGCAATTATTAATGCGGGTGATGGTACAGAAAACCATCCAACACAAAATCTTTTAGATCTACTTACAATATATGATGAGTTTGGACATTTTGATGGACTAAAGATTATGATTGTAGGAGATATTGCTCATTCAAGAGTTGCCCATGGAAATGTTGAGGTAATGGAACGACTTGGCATGAAATGTTATATTTCAGGACCAAAGGAATTTATGGATGATACTGCTGAATATATTGATTTTGACGAGGGTGTTAAAACAATGGATGTTATTATGATGCTTCGTATTCAACGTGAACGTGATGCACATACTACATTAACTGATTCAGAATATAATCAATTATATGGATTAAATGAAGCAAGAGTAAAATTAATGAAGGATAATGCGATAATTATGCACCCAGCTCCATTTAATAGAGGCGTTGAGGTTGATGATTATGTACCTGAATGCCCTAAGTCAAGAATATTTAGACAGATGACTAACGGAGTTTATGTAAGAATGGCCGTTATTAAGAGAAGTATTGGAAGCTAGGGGGTATAGAGGTTTGATAACACTAAAAAACGGAACAGTATTTATTAATAATGAATTTAAAAAATTAGATGTACAAATAGATCTTGAAAAGATAGTAGCTATTGGTGAAAATTTAAGTGGTGGAAAAGAAATTGATTGTACTGACAAATTAATCACACCATCATTTATGGATTCGCATGTTCATTTTAGAGAGCCAGGGCAAGAACAAAAAGAAACTATATATCAAGGCTCAAGGGCAGCTGCAAAGGGTGGATATACAACAGTATTTTTAATGCCTAATATAACACCAAAGCCTAATAATTTAGAAAATATAACATATATAAATAACCTTATAAAAAAAGATAGCATAATAGATTCAATGCAAACAGGAAGTATTACATACGATCAATCAGGACTTGGTGATACATTATCTGATATGGAAGCTATAGCGCCATATGTTTGTGGTTTTTCAGATGATGGTAATGGTGTATATAAATCTTCTACAATGTATGAGGCACAAAAAAAGGCTAGAGAACTTAATAAGCCTATGATTTGTCACTGTGAAGACCGTGACTTATTATATGGTGGAGTTATGCATGAGGGTAAGGCTTCCCATGAAAAAGGACTTCCTGGAATTATGGGGATTACTGAAACTCTTGAAATTGCACGTAACGCAATTATTGCAAAAGAAACAGGATGCCACCTACATATTTGCCATACATCAATTAAAGAGTCTGTAGAATTAATAAAATTCTTTAAAGAACATGGAGTTCACATAACATGTGAGGCAACTCCACATCATCTTATATCAATAGATGAGGATGTAGATCCTAATGATGCTAATTGGAAGATGAATCCACCACTAGAATCTTTTGAAGATAGGGAAGCATTAATAAATGGATTAATTGATGGTACAGTGGATTGTATCGCAACAGATCATGCACCTCATACTAAAGAGGATAAGGATAAAGGATTTAAGAAATCTCCATTTGGAATTACAGGAATTGAAACTTCATTTCCACTTCTATATACAGAACTTGTAAAGAGTGGTAGAGTTCCATTATCTTTAATATTAAATAAGATGAGCCATGACATGGCTAAGACATTTAATATAGCAAATCATGATATTTATGTAGGTAATGATGCAAACATTACTATAATAGATTTAAATGCGCACTATAAGATAGATAGTAGCACATTTGTATCAAAAGGTCATAATACACCATACGATGGAAAATGGGTTTATGGAAAGATATTATATACAATAAAGAGAGGAGAAATAATTTATGGATTATAATATGAAACTAGTCCTAAAGGATGGAAGAACATTTTTAGGGCATAGTGAGGCAGCTTATACTGAAACAATTGGTGAGTTAGTATTTAATACATCAATGGTTGGATACCAAGAAATTGCGACTGACCCATCTTATACAGATCAAATAGTTGTAATGACTTATCCACTAATTGGAAATTATGGAGTTAACGAGGAGGATAATGAATCACGTACAATTGGATGCCAAGCATTCGTTGTAAAGGAGTATTGTAATGAACCATCTAATTTCCGTTATACTTCAACACTAAGCGAATTATTAACTGATTTTAATAGACCAATGATATCAGGAATTGATACTCGTGAACTTACTCAAATCATTCGTGATGAGGGTTCTCAAGTAGCATTAATTACACCAATTGATACACCAGAGGATGTATGCTTAAAGAAACTTAAAGAATGGAAGCCAAATCATGATCAAGTTTCAAGAGCTTGTACAAAGAAGAAATGGGTATCAAGAGCTAAAAATCCAAAATATACAGTAGTATGTATTGACTTTGGTACAAAACAAAATATTATTCGTGAACTTAATAAGAAAAATTGTACAGTATTTGTAGTACCATATGATACAACTGCTGATAAGATTATGGAATATGAACCAGATGGACTTTTCCTATCAAATGGACCAGGAGACCCAGTTGATAATCCAATCGCAATTAATGTAGTTAAAGAACTTAGAGGTAAACTTCCAATATTTGGAATTTGCTTAGGACACCAAATTATTTCTCTTGCATGTGGAGCTAAAACATATAAGCTTAAGTTCGGACATCGTGGTTCAAACCATGCAGTTAAGAATTTATTAACTAATAAAATTGAAATCACATCACAAAACCACTCTTATGCAGTTGATGACAAATCGGTAATAGGAACTGATTTAGAGATTACACATGTAAACTTACTAGATAATACAGTTGAGGGAGTAAGAATTGATAAAGATTATCTATTCTCAGTTCAATATCACCCAGAAGCAGCTGCAGGACCAGAGGATTCAGAGTATTTATTCTCTGTATTCACTAACTATATGACTAAGTTTAAGGAGGCAAAGAAGTAATATGCCAAAAAGAACAGATATACATAAGATAATGGTAATAGGTTCTGGTCCAATTGTAATTGGTCAGGCTGCAGAGTTTGACTATGCCGGAACACAAGCGTGTCTTTCTTTAAAAGAAGAAGGATATGAGGTTGTACTTGTAAACTCTAACCCAGCTACAATTATGACTGATACAATGATTGCAGATAAGGTTTACATGGAACCACTTGATCTTGAATTCGTTGCACGTATTATTCGTAAGGAAAGACCTGATGGAATTGTATGTACACTTGGAGGACAAACAGGATTAAACCTTGCAGTTCAACTAGCTAAGAAGGGAATTCTTGAAGAATGCCAAGTAGAAGCTTTAGGAACAGATTTCAAGGCAATTGAACAAGCAGAAGACCGTGAATTATTTAAAGAATTATGTCAAAGAATTGGAGAACCAGTTCTACCATCTGATATTGCCACAACAATTGAGGAATCAATTCGTGTTGCCAATGAAATTGGATACCCAATTATTGTTCGTCCAGCCTTCACATTAGGAGGAACTGGAGGAGGATTCGCTGATAACGATGAAGAGTTATATGAGCTTGCAAAACATGCATTAAAATTATCTCCAGTAGGACAAATTCTTGTTGAAAAATCAATAAAGGGATATAAAGAAATTGAATATGAAGTAATGCGTGATTATAACGACACTGCAATTACAATTTGTTCAATGGAAAATATTGACCCAGTAGGAGTTCATACAGGAGATTCAATGGTAGTTGCTCCTGCACAAACATTAACTAATAAAGAATATCAAATGCTTCGTACAGCGGCATTAAATATTATTCGCGAACTAGGTATTAAGGGAGGATGTAACGTACAATTTGCTCTTGACCCATATTCATTCCAATATTATGTAATTGAGGTTAACCCAAGAGTTTCACGTTCATCTGCATTAGCATCTAAGGCATCAGGATATCCTATCGCAAGAGTATCTGCAAAGATTGCTGTAGGACTAAACCTAGATGAAATTAAGATTGCAAATACTTCAGCAGCATTCGAGCCATCAATTGACTATATAGTTGCTAAGGTTGCACGTTTCCCATTTGATAAGTTTGCAACTGCATCTCATGAACTTTCAACACAAATGAAGGCAACTGGTGAAGTAATGTCAATTGGACGTACATTTGAAGAATCATTCCTTAAATCAATTCGTTCACTTGAAGTTGGTTGTGATCACCCTGAAAAGAAGAAATTTGAGTCAGTTTCAACAGAGGACTTATTAAAATCTATTAAGACTCCAACTGATGAAAGAGTATTTGAAATATTTGAACTTATCCGTCGTGATGTACCACTTAAGAAAATATATTTCACAACAATGATTGATGAGTGGTTCTTAGTTAAATTTAAGAAGATTGTTGATATGGAGCGTATTCTTAAAAAAGAAGGAAAGAATCTTACTCAAAATATTGAATTATTCAAAGACGCTAAGAAGATGGGATTTGCGGATTCTTACCTAGGAAGAATTATGGGTCTTAAAGACACTGAGGTATTTAAATTCCGTAAAGAACATAACATTATGCCAGTATATAAGATGATTGATACTTGTGCATCTGAATTTGATGCATATGTTCCATATTTCTATTCAACATATGATAATAAGAATGAGTCAATTGTTTCTAAAAATAAGAAGGTTATAGTTCTAGGATCAGGACCAATTCGTATTGGACAAGGAGTAGAGTTTGACTATTCTACAGTTCATGCAATTTGGGCATTAAAAGACCTTGGATACGACGCAATCGTAATCAATAATAACCCAGAAACAGTTTCTACTGACTACCTAGTTTCTGATAAACTATATTTTGAACCACTTACAATCGAAGATGTAATGAACATAGTTACTCTTGAAAATCCAGATGGTGTAATAGTAGAACTTGGAGGACAAACTGCAATTAACCTAGCTGATAAGCTTGATGAGCTTGGAGTAAAGATGATGGGTTCAGACAAAAAAGCTATTGATAACGCTGAAAACCGTAAATTATTTGAGGAATTATTATTAAAACTTGGAATTCCTCAACCAAAGGGACTTACAGTTATGACTGAGGCTGATGGAGTTAAGGTAGCAAATGAACTTGGATATCCAGTTTTAGTACGTCCATCATTTGTACTTGGAGGACGTGCAATGCAAATCGTACACTCTGATGATCAATTACTTGCATACCTTGGAAATGCCTTCCTTGCATCTCCAGGACAACCAGTACTTATTGATAAATATATTATGGGACGTGAGTCAGAGGTTGACGCAGTATGTGATGGTAAGGATGTATTCATTCCAGGAATTATGCAACATATTGAGGGAACAGGAGTTCACTCAGGAGATTCAATTTCTGTATATCCATCAATGAATTTTAGCCAAAAGGTTAAAGATACAATTGTAGACTATACTACAAAGCTTGGATTAAATATTGGAATAATTGGATTATTCAATGTTCAATTTATTGTAGACCCTAATGATAATGTATCTATTATTGAGGTTAACCCACGTTCATCTCGTTCAGTACCATTTATTTCAAAGGCTACTAAATATAGACTTGCATCTATTGCAACTAAGTGTATGGCAGGTATTAGTTTAAGAGAACAAAATCTACCTGTTAATTGTCTACCAAAAGAACAACCTATGTGGTATGTAAAAGCGCCTACTTTCTCTAACTCTAAGATTAAAGGACTTGAAATATTACTTTCTCCTGAAATGAAATCTACAGGAGAAGCTATTGGATATGATGAATCATTAAATAGAGCTATTTATAAGGCACTAAGAGCTTCAAATATGAAGGTTGTAAACTATGGAACTATCCTTGTTACATTATCTAATGAAACAAAGGAAGAAACATTACCACTTATAAAGAGATTCTATGAACTTGGATTTAATATTGAAGCTACATCTGGAACTGCTAAGTTCTTAAAAGAAAATGGTATTAAGACAAGAGTAAGAAAGAAATTATCAGAAGGTTCTGAGGAAATTCTAGATTCTCTTCGTAAAGGACATATTGCATATGTTATTAATACATCTGACTTTGAACCAAAGTCAAATAAAGATGGATTTGCAATAAGAAGAACTGCATCAGAGAACAATATTACAGTATTTACATCTCTTGATACAGTAAAGGCATTATTAAATGTGCTTGAAGATATTACAATGAAGGTTGGTACAATTTAATGAGCTATAAAATAGGTGAAGTATTATCAAATGATAAAATACTTGATGATACATACAAAATGGAAATTAGAGGTTTTGAAAATGCAAAACCAGGACAATTTGTAAATATATCAACAGGTGATAAATCAATGTTACTTCGTAGACCTATTTCTATAAGTGAGGTTAAAAAGGATTCCATTGTAATTATTTATAAGGTTGTAGGAAAAGGTACAGAAATCCTTGCGTCAAAGAAAGCAGGAGATATTCTTGATGTCCTAGGACCACTTGGAAATGGATTCCCTATTATTAAAAATGATAAAGTAGTTCTAGTAGGTGGTGGAATTGGAGTTCCACCACTAGTAGAAACTGCTAAAAAGCTTAAGGAAAATGGTTGTGAGGTAAATATAGTCATTGGTGCACGTAATAAAGGCCTTGTTATTCTTGAGGATGAACTTAAGAAGTACGGTGTTGTATATGTGGCAACCGATGATGGCTCATACGGAATGAAGGGTAATGTAATTGATTGTATTGAACAAAATCATATTGATTTCACGACTCTTTATGCTTGTGGACCAAATATTATGCTTAAGTTCTTAGATCGTAAATATTATGGTTCTAAGAAGGGTTATTTATCGTTTGAACAAAGAATGGCATGCGGTGTTGGAATTTGTTACGGATGTATTTTAAAACCAAAAGAAAACAAAGAGGCATTCTTAAGAGTTTGTAAGGATGGACCTGTATTTGAGTTAGGAGTTGTAAATTATGATTAATCTTAAAGTAAAATTACCCGGATTGAATCTTAAGAATCCTATAATTCCTGCATCAGGTACATTTGGATTTGGTGAAGAAATATCAGAATATTATGACCTATCTATTCTAGGCGGAATTATGACTAAGGCCACAACACTTGAACCAAGACTTGGAAATGCGACTCCAAGAGTTGCTGAAGTTTATGGCGGAATGCTAAATGCAATAGGTCTTGCAAATCCAGGACTTGAGGCTTCCTTAGACCATAAGTTTAAATTCTTAGAAAAATATGATACAGAGGTTATCGCAAATATTGCAGGACGTTGTATCGAGGATTACGAAAAAGTTGCCGAAGAGGTATCAAAACTAGATGTTGTAAAGGCACTTGAACTTAATATATCATGTCCTAATGTAAAAGAGGGTGGAGTTACATTTGGAACTGACCCTAAGGTCGCATATGAGGTAACAAAAAGAGTAAAGGCTGTATCAAAGAAACCAGTATATGTTAAGTTATCTCCAAATGTTACAGACATTGTTGTAATTGCTAAGGCTGTTGAAGAAGCTGGAGCCGATGGAATTACAATGATTAATACATTAACAGGTATGAAAATTGATCTTAAAAGTGGAAGACCACTTTTAGCTAATAAGACTGGTGGAATGTCAGGACCAGCATTAAAACCTATTGCTATTCGTATGATTTATGATGTTTATAAAAATGTTAGAATTCCAATCATTGGAATGGGTGGAGTTATGAATGCAGAGGATGTACTCGAATTCTTAATGGCAGGAGCTTCTGCAGTAGCTGTAGGTACTGCAAATTTAATTGATCCTTATGCCTCAAAGAAGATTATTGAGGAATTGCCACAAGTACTAGAAAAATACGGATTTAATAGTGTAGAAGAAGCTATTGGATACGCTCATAGAGAGGAGTCTTTAAAATAATGGAAAGAGACGTAATTATTGCCTGTGACTTTAAGTCAAAGGAAGATTTAACTACATTCCTTAAACCATTTAAGGGATTAAATCCATACATTAAAATAGGTATGGAAATGTATTATAAGGAAGGACCAAGTCTAGTTAAGGAATTAAAGAATGATGGATTTAAGATTTTCTTAGATTTAAAACTTCATGATATTCCAAACACTGTAAAAAGTGCAATGGCAAAAATTGGTGAACTTGGAGTAGATATCACTAATGTTCATGCTGAAGGTGGTATTGAGATGATGAAAGCTGCACGTGAGGGATTAAACTCTACTGAAGCTGGAAAGAATACTAAGCTTATTGCTGTAACTGTTCTTACATCAATTAATGATGAAATAATACATAATGAGCTTGGAATTCGTGAAGACTTATGCGTTGCAGACCTTGTAAGAAAGTATGCTTTAAATGCTAAGAATGCAGGTCTTGATGGTGTTGTATGTTCAGCACTTGAAGCGCCAATTATTAAAGAAATTGGATTTATGTCTGTAACTCCTGGAATTAGACTTTTAGGAGACGATGTAAATGACCAAAAGAGAGTTGCAACTCCAACTTTAGCTAAAGAAAATGGATCTACATATATTGTTGTTGGAAGATCTATTACAAAGGCAGAAGACCCAGTTGCGGCATATAAGAAATGTGTAGAGGAGTTTAGATAATATGAATGAAAATGAATTAGCAGTAGAGGTTGCAAAGAACCTATTAAAGATTAAGGCTGTATTTTTAAAACCAAACGATCCATTTACTTGGGCTTCAGGAATTAAGTCGCCTATTTATTGTGACAACCGTATGACTCTTTCTTACCCTGATGTAAGAAAGGTTGTTGAAGACGGACTTGCCCAAACAATTAAGACATATTATCCTGATGTTGAAGTTATTGAAGGAACTTCAACTGCAGGTATTGCACATGCAGCTATGGTTGCTGAACGTCTAGATTTACCTATGGGATATGTTCGTGGTAAGGCTAAGGATCATGGAAGAGGAAACCAAATTGAAGGAGTTTCACCAAAAGGTAAAAAGGTTGTTGTAGTTGAAGATTTAATTTCAACTGCAGGATCATCTCTTGAGGTTGTAGAAGTTTTAAGAGAAGAAGGAGCTATTGTAATGGGTATAGTTTCAATCTTCACTTATGGTCTTAAGAAAGGTATTGAACGCTTAGCAGAAGCTAAATGTGAAAACCATTCATTATCTAATTTTGAAGTATTAGTTCATACTGCTGCAAATGAAAATTATATTTCAAAAGAGGACATCAATAAGGTATTAAAGTTCCAACAAAACCCAAATGATGAGTCTTGGATGAACGCTTAATAAAAAAGATATTAAGAGACAAACTTGTCTCTTAATTTTTCTATATTATGAGAATACTTGTAGATGCTGATGCTTGTCCTGTATGTGATATTGCGATTAAACTCGCCAATGAATATAATAAGGAAATCATTCTTTATTATGATGATTCACATAACACATATAAGGAAGGCGCAAAGATAGTTATTGTATCAAAAGGAAGAGATGCAGTAGATTATAAATTATTAAATGACCTAAAAAAGGGAGATATTGTTATAACTCAAGATTACGGTGTTGCTACTATGTCTTTATCAAGGATGGCAATACCAATAAACCAAAATGGCATGAAATATACAAATGATAATATTTCATATCTTTTAGAAGTTCGCGCAATTAAGGCTCATGAAAGAAAATCGTATAAGAAAACACATCTTAAAGGACCTAAAAAGAGAACAAGTCTTGCTGATAAATCTTTTTATAATACTTTAAAATGTTTGCTGGAGGATTCAAATGATTAATGAAATTCATGGAAAATATGATAATAGCTTTAAAGATATAACACCAAGTATTGGTGATATAATACTATGCTATCAAAAAAATAGAATACTTATGAGAAGAACATATGATCATATAGAACTTCCAAGATTTGAATCAATAATAAATGGAAGACATTTGTTTGATATAGATAATAAAAGATTCTTTCATGTAGAATATTGTGACTTATATAGCCTTGATGAATCATACGAATTTGTTGATGTAAAAACTTTAAGAAAAATTTATGAAAACTCTTTTGAAGATGAAAAATTAGAAATATTTGCTGCAGCAACAGGCCTTCATTATAATTATTTTATAAGTCATGCTAAATATTGTGGATGTTGCGGTGAAAAAATGGTACCTTCAAATATTGAAATGGCCAATATTTGTCCATCTTGCGGAAATACAAAATATCCAGATATTATGCCGGCTATTGCTGTTGCGATAATATATGATGATAAAATTCTTTTAACGAAATATGCCGTCTCAAAAGATAGTCGTTATGCACTTGTTGCAGGATATCTAGAAATTGGTGAAACGCTAGAAGAGTGTGTTAAAAGAGAGGCAAAAGAAGAAGTTGGACTTGATTTATATGATATTAAATATTATATGTCACAACCATGGGGATTTAGTAATACTATAATGGTTGGATTTATTGCTCGAGCAAAAAGTGATAAAATAAAACTAGATAATAAAGAACTTGGATTTGCAGATTGGTTTAAAGCGGATGATATTCCAAAAGTTTTAAATCCAACTTCAATGTCTCATCAAATTATTGAAGATTTTAGGACAAAAAAGATTAAATAGGATAAACAATATATAATAATTGTGATATAATTATATAGAACGGAGGAATTTTAAATTATGGAAATGAAAGATTTTAGATTAGATGGAAAGATTGCCCTAATTACAGGAGCATCTTATGGAATCGGTTTTGCAATTGCTAAGGGAATGGCTGCAGCAGGAGCTACAATCGTATTCAACGATATTAAGCAAGAACTTGTAGACAAGGGAATTGCTTCATATGCTGAGGCTGGAATTAAGGCTCATGGATATGTTTGTGACGTTACTAATGAGGCAGCAGTAAATGAACTTGTCGCAAAAGTTGAGAAGGAAGTTGGAACAATTGATATTCTTGTTAACAACGCAGGAATCATTAAGAGAATTCCTATGCTTGAGATGACAGCTGATCAATTCAGACAAGTAATTGATGTAGATTTAAATGCACCATTTATCGTTTCAAAGGCAGTATTACCTGGAATGATTAAGAAGGGACATGGAAAGATTATTAACATTTGTTCAATGATGTCTGAACTTGGACGTGAGACAGTTTCTGCTTACGCTGCAGCTAAGGGAGGATTAAAGATGCTTACTCGTAACATTTGTTCTGAGTATGGTGAATTAAACATTCAATGTAATGGTATTGGACCTGGATACATTGCAACTCCTCAAACAGCTCCACTTCGTGAGAGACAAGCTGATGGATCTCGTCATCCATTCGACCAATTCATTTGCGCTAAGACTCCAGCTGGACGTTGGCTTGAGGCAGATGAGTTAGCAGGACCAGCAGTATTCCTTGCATCTGATGCGTCTAACGCTGTAAACGGACACATCTTATATGTAGATGGTGGAATCCTTGCTTACATCGGAAAACAACCTAAGTAATTAATACAAAATAAGATTAAGGCACTTCGGTGCCTTTTTTTATTGGACTAAGCCTATTCAATAAAAATATATGGTATAATTAATAAAAGGCTGGTGATATTATGGATTACCTAGTTACAAAATCATTACAAAATGGAAGTAAATATAGAGGGAAAATTGTTTATAATAACCTTCAAGAATGCCTAGATAAAGCAATCGAAGGTTCTATTATTTATTTGAAAAATGAAATTTATTATGGAAAGATTTATATACGATGTAAAAATCTTACTATAATTGGAATGGATGATTCAATAATTACATATGACGCTTATAATTCTATGAAAAAAAGATTAGAAGATGATGGCGATGGAGAAAAAGTATATGGTACTACAGGGAGTGCTACAGTAACTGTTAAACCTGAGGCAAGTAATTTAAAAATGTTTAATGTAACAATTCAAAATACTCACGCCCATTCAAAGGCCATTGATGGAGTTACAAGAAGGGATCAAGCTGTAGCCTTTAAAACGGAATCATATAATGGATATTTTGAGGAATGTAGGTTTATAGGATATCAAGATACTTTATATACTTGTGGAAATGATAATGTATTTTATAAGTGTTTTGTGGCTGGTACTGTAGATTTTATTTTTGGCTCTGGAAACACAATATTCGATAAATGTACAATAAATATCCGCTGTCGTGATAACTTTAATACATTTTTATGCGCTCCAAGCACAAGAAAAACAAATACATTAGGTTTATTTTTCTATAAATGCATGATTTCATCTAATGGAGTTAATGAAAAAAATAAATTAGGACGTCCTTGGTATGATAGTGGAATAGAAGAAGGAGTTGTACCAAGATGTATGTTTTATATGTGCCAATTTCCATCTAACCTTGACTTATCATTTTCAAAAATAAAACCAAATGATCCAAACGATTATGAAATGTATTATTATGAATGCGTTAAGGACTCTTTGAGTGTATCAAATACAACTGATTTAAAATTAATAGATTTTTATTTAAAAATGTATGAACTAAGAAGGTAACAAAAAAGCCCATTTAATTGGGCGTTTTTTATAAAGAAAAGATGTTCCGAAGAACATCTTTTTGTCTTAAATATGACACTCTAATGCAGTAACAGTATATTCATCATAAGCACGGTCATGAGTCAATACATTATACTTTTGGAAGAATGTTGGGTCATTACGATCAAACCAAATATTATCAACTAATACTCCGAATGGAATAAGAGAAGAATTGAATGTACAATAAGATTCACGTGATACTGTTTGTAATGCCTTATTGTTTTCCCATTCTAATGCAGCTTCCATATATTGTTCAGGTTGAGGACCAAAGTCAATTTGACCCATCTTAGCTACTGTAGCCTTAACTCCGTTTTTAAGTGGAAGAATGTTTTCAAACATTCCACCAGTTCTATGATAATCCCAGTGAGATTCAGGGTTATGAGTAGAGATGAAATCACCATTTTCTTGCCATTCTCCTGGATAGTGGAATGTCTTTAATGCTTCTTGGAAACATCTTTCATCATCCCAAGTAGCCTTATCCTCCATTTCAGGTATAATCTTTTTACAAGATTTTGTAATTTCCTTAAGTTTCTTTTTGTTTTCCTTAGTAGGCATTTCTTCAAATTCTTTTTTAGCAGCTAAGTATTCAGCATAAGGTCCATTTTCTAACTTATCATTAATATCTGCCTTCATTTGATCTGTTAATTCTTTCTTAGTAGTAGCTAAATAAGGTTCAACCTCTTTATGCTTGTAATAAGGTGCTAAAAGTTTATCAATTGAAACTTTAGGGTCTTTTTGTATTACTAATAGTAAATAATCCATATTGATTACTTCCTTTCTTTAAACTATTTTTTCTCTTTTTTTCTTTTTTTCGAATACTGATAATATTTTATCATAATTTTTAATGAAATGATAGCGTTTTTATTAAAAATGATAAAAAAGAAAAATGCTCAGTTAAGAGCATTTAACAATATAATCTTAAGAATATTCCAATAAATTGAACTATGGCCCCGCCTAAAACAAAGAAGTGCCAAATGAAGTGAGCTCCCTTAAATTTTAATACAAAAGGAATAATACCTACAGTATATATAATTCCTCCACCAAGAATAGCCCAGAATAAAGGTAAATCATTCTTTAATAAAAATGGTATAAATAAAATTCCACACCAACCAAGTGTAACATATAATCCAAAATTAATTATTTTATGTCTTCCAGGTCCGAAAACCGCAACATTTACAAGCCCCGCAACTATAATACCCCATTGGATTGCACAAAATGTAATTGATATTGCAGGATGGAAATCATACAAAAATAGTAAGAACATTGGTGTAAATGTACCACCAATTAATATGTAAATAGAAGAATAATCAAAGCGTCTTAGTACGTGCTTTCCCATACCTTGTTTTAATGCATGATACAAAGAAGACATACTCATCATAAATATCATACTAATTCCATATATAAATGCAGAAAAATATTCTCTAAAACAATCGGCTTTATAAATCATTAATATAAAAGCTAGACAACCTAAAAGTGCACCTATACCATGTGTTAAAGAATTACCTACCTCTTCAAGAGTAGATCTTACAGGTGGTGCATTCTTTTTATGAACTTCTTTTCTATAAGCTTTATATTCAAATATTTGTTGTTCGTTTTGTTGAATATATTCTCTTTTTAAA
>CAVAQB010000059.1:0-9016 GCA_963590725.1 Anaeroplasmataceae bacterium
ACCATATTTAATACATTCTTTTGAACGATTTTTTTCTTTCATTCCATAATTAAATGATAAGATTGTAATTATTGTGTTAGATAGACCGAAACAAGAAAATAGTGCAATTTGTTGAATCTTATAATAGATACCAAAAGATCCTACCAAAATGGTTGAATTTGCATCAGAAGAACCTAAAATAATATTCATACCTGCCATCATTATAGATAAAAGGCCTTGCATAAAAGCGGCAGAAATTCCAATTGTATATATTCCTTTAATAATATTTAAATTGGGTTTTATATATTTTAGATTTCCGTTTATTTCTTTATTTTTAAAATAATGTAGAATCATTGCGATAAATAAAGAGACAAATTGACCGAATACAGTTGCCCAAGCAGCACCTTCAACTCCCATATCTAGTGGGAAAATAAAGATATAATCAAAAACAATATTTATAACGGCACCAGATATTTGTGCGATAGTTGAATACATTGTTTTTCCAGTAGCTTGTAAGAATCTTTCATAGACAGTATAACCAATTGATCCAAGTGATAGACTTGAACAAATCATAAGGTAATTTCCACCCATTTTTATAACTTCACAATTATTTGTAAATAATCCAATAAACCATTTTGAACCAAATAGACCAAATAATAAGAAAACAAAGTAAATAATTAAAGATAAGAAGATACCATTTCCTGCAATTTTATTTACCTTATCACTATCTCTTTCGCCGAGACTTTTAGATAGTAATGCGTTTAAACCAACACCTGTTCCAACACCTATCGCAATAATTAAAATTTGAATTGGAAATGCATATGTTAATGCCTCATTGGCTAACGCACCATTTCCATCCATATTTGCGACAAAGATGCTATCAACAACATTGTAAAGAGCTTGTAATACCATTGATACTATCATTGGTAAGCCCATCTTCCAAAATAACTTCTTTAATGGCTCTACTGCCATTTTGTTTTGTTTGACTTTTTCCATTTTTTCACCTTTTTAATCGGGCTAAAAAAGAAGTGTAAGCCCGAATATTTCAATTGGACTTACACTTATGGTTGCACATTGATGTGTTTATTTTACTAAAACATTTTTTTTATGTCAAGAAAATTAAATTCACTTTTTAAGCGTAAAATATAATGTTATAAACATCTATTATTGTATTGCTTGAGTATTAAATCTTCTAACAGATAATGTCACATTTAAGTTACCATTACGCTCGCGTATTTTATCTATAAAATCATGTTGGTTAATATTATCTTTTAGTGTTAAGACATAACTTAATTCAAACATTGTACCAAATTCTTGTGATTTAATGGATTTTAAATTATATGCCTTACATGATTCTTCTAATATATCATCAAATAGATTATCAAAATTTAATGATTCAGGGACTATAATTTTAAGCTGCATTTCTTTAATAGAGGGGGCATTAAATTTTGTGATAGTTACTATAAAAATCACAAGAATTATTATTATGAGAGTTATTAAGGCATATAATATATAACCAAGACCAATTATAAATCCTAAAATTATAGATGTAGTCATGAATGTAAGGTCAGAGATATCATGTTGCGTTGAACGGAAACGCGTAAGGCATAAAATTCCGGCAAAACTGAAGGCAAGTGCTGTCTTATCTATTGTAGAATTTAATCCCATAATTCTTGATATCATTACAACGGCATTAACGCCGATAGGAAGTATTATTAAAGCAAGTGGGATATCAATAGAATATCCTTGTCTATTTTTAAAAAATTTATATAAGAATGCTAATAAAATACCAAATATGAGGGATGTTATTAAACATATAATTGAAGTTTTTAGTGTGAGTTCATTTGTAAGTATTGTATCTAATGCGTTTTGTATCATATTGTTTTATCCTTTCTTGTAGATAGTTTGAAATCTGTTCCATATTTTGAAAATGATGTGGGTATAGCTTTTATATTTGATAAAATTGAGGCAAACCATTTGGGCATAGAATCACCTACCTTTACTTCCATTAGGTAATAACCATCATCTAAAAGAGCTGTTTCATGATAATTATTATCGAAAGAGAAGTCATCATGTCTTGAGTAAAGGTCTGTGTCAAAAGTTAATCTAAAATCAGGGTTGTTTATTTCATAATAAGCAACTCTTTTATATGCAATGAAGCTTTTAGGAATTGGAGAATATATCTTAAACAAATATTTTATCTCATTAAGTATTTGTACCTCTAAAGGAGATTTATTTATAGGGATAATACCTTTTGTTGTGAAGTTGTGAAGCTCATCTTTTTTAAGAGCTACACGCCTTTTATATACTACACCTATGTATTTTCGTTTTACTTCAATATAGTATTTATCAACACCATCATTATAGTCACCATATTTTCTAATTCTAATTTTTTCTTTATATATTGGCTTTTGACAAGACATTCTTATAAGATCTGAGTTAAAAGTGTCTAGATAGACATTCCTTATAAGGTATGGTTTATCTTGGCAAAATTTATCTTTTCTCATTTTTTGTGAAATAAGTTCTTGTAATCTATTATATTGATGTTCATTTAATATATATTTTTTTTCGTGCCGTTTGAATGTATCAGACATAATATAACCTCCTATACAAATAAAGTATATAAAATAAATTTAGTATAAATTCTTTACAATTATGTTAAATTGTAAAAATAAATGATATAATTTTTTATGTTTGGCGAGGATTTAAATATGAATGATTTTAATTATGGATTAAGAAAGGGACTTCCTATAGGGCTAGGATATTTAGCTGTATCGTTTAGTTTTGGAGTTGCTTCAAAAAGTTGTGGCATTACGCCTATGCAATCGATTATAATATCAGCTACTAATTTGTCATCCGCAGGTCAACTTGCAGGTGTAGAATTAATAAAAAATCACGCTGCATATATCGAAGTATTCTTAACTGTATTATTAATAAATATAAGATACGCACTAATGTCTATTTCATTATCTCAAAAGATAGACCCAGATATGCCTTTATACAAAAGAGCTATTATAGGGTATGGAATAACTGATGAAATATATGCTGTATCTATTACTGAGGTACGAAAGATTACATTAAAATATATGATTGGGCTTATGTTGTTACCGGTACTTGGTTGGGTAGGTGGAACCGCTGCAGGAGTATTTTTAACAGATGTAATGCCTTTAAAGCTTATAAACGCAATGGGTATTGCCCTATACGCAATGTTTATCGCAATAGTTGTCCCAGATGCAAAGAAGAGTTATAAAATTTTAATAGTTGCGTTAATCGCTATTTTATTATCATGCATACTATATTACACCCCATTCATTAATAAAATAGGACTTGGATTTAAAATGATTATATCTACATCGTTTGCTTCTTTAATAGGTGCATTTTTATTTCCTATAAAAGAAAATAATAAGGAGGTGGAATAATGTATATGGTAATTTCTATATTAATTATGATAATAGTCACATATATTCCACGTGCCTTACCTATTTGTTTTATACATAAGAAAATAGAAAATATATATGTTAAATCTTTTCTATATTATGTACCATATTCGGTTCTTTCATCACTAACCTTCCCATCTATTTTCTATTTTATGGATAATATATGGATAGCTTTAATAGGTACCGCTACCGCAATAATATTGTCATTATTGAATCAAAAGCTTATAGTAGTAGCTTTAGTATCTGTGTTAGTAGTATTTGGTTTACAATATATTATGTAAACACAGTGTATTCCTACTAGTAGAATAAAAATTATTATGATATAATTTTTTTATAATATGATTTGGAGTTTTTATGAAGATAAAAAAAATCGGTTTAAGAACAATTAAAACTGCAATAGCTGTATTTTTATGCTGTATGTTTTATTTCGCTTTGCAGCTTATAGAACTTATAAATGGCGTACCGGATGATTTAGCATTTACTATATACAATCCGTTTTTTGCTTCTATCGCGACCGCATATTCTATAGGTTCGACAAGAAAGAAGAGCTTGTCTCAAGCAAAGAACAGATGTATTGCCTCATTCATTGGTGGTGGAGTAGGTATTGCGCTTGTTTCAATATTTGAATTATTCGCTCCATGGCCATTACTTAGTAGGGCGACTATTGAATCTGCAATAATAGTAGAAGCTTTTGTTGCATATATTCTTACTGCCCTATGCGTAATTGTGACAGTGGTATTAGGACTTTTGTTTAAACAACCAAACGCTATATTCGTAGCGATTTTAACACTTACATCAGTTACAATTAATCCAAATGAGGGACTTGCGGCAACGCATGGTATTTGTGCATTTGGTCTTAATAGAATAGGCTCTACAGTTGTAGGAGTATTAATAGCACTTGGAGTAAATACATTTAGGCTTCCAAGGTTAAATAAAAATAAAGATATATTATTTATGATTGGAATAGAGGGAGCATTAGAAGAAGGTAAGGAAAAACTTTATGGCTTTTTTGAATATAAAATTCATGATTTTATAGATATGGATATTAATTTATCATTATATACAACGCGACCTCCTATGACATTTATGCATATACTTCCGACTCTTAATTTAAAATGTCCGGTTGTATGTTGTAGCGGTGCCGCACTATATGATACAAGGGAGCATAAATATTTATATAGTTGTCCCCTTCCGTTAAATGAGAATAAAGTTATATTAGATAAACTTAAAGAAATGAACGCTGTACCATTCGTTAATTATGTTATAGATGATTCAATGCTTATTACCACATCTAATAAAGATTATAAGTACAATAATTATTATTATAAATCACGTCTTGATAGAGCGTATTGTAATGTGTATGAAAGAGAAGTACTAGAAGATAAAGAAATATTAAATTATCTTTTACTTGATACAAAAGATAATATAAATAAGTTATATGAAGCATTTAAAGATGATTATTATTGTGTAATAAGCGATGTTCTTGATGATTTTGGGCAAGGAAAAGATTTAAGTTATTTAAAAATATATAATAAAAATGTTGAATTAATGTATGGCGTTAAAGAATATGCGTATAAGAATGGATTTAGAATTGCTTCCCTTACATCAAATCCAAATTCAAATTATTTGCTAGAAGCCTCTGATATTAAAGCAACCTTTGAATCAAATAAGACATTTGATAATCCAGATATTATAATTAAAAGTAATTCATATAATGAATTATTCAAGAAGATAAATACAATATATTATTCAAAAAAATATAAGAAATAGGTGATTATATGCCGAATTTAAAACAAATCTACTATAACGCAATGCTTGTAGAAGAGGAAGATATTCCTACTCCTTATACTTTAATATGTGAATTTACATTCTATAAGATTGATGAGGATAGTATATTGAAAAAACTTTCTATTCATGGAATTGTAAATAGAAATGATGAAAATGATTTATTTAAGTTTAAGACTACGTTTGATGTTGAACTTGAGATTAATAACATAAAAGATATTAAAGAATACTTAGAAAAAGGTGACACAATATTTGATGATTTATTAGATCGTTTCAGTGATTTATATGATGAAAATATAGTTTATAATGCTGAGATTTCTAGATTCAAGGAAAAAATTTTAAATGTTAATTAAACAATATATTAAATAAAGAGAAGCACAAAATGCTTCTCTTTTAGTTTAAGTGATATATTATTTTAATAGTTCAACTCGACCACTATGTGTATGATAAATAGCACCAACTATTTTTAATCTATGTGTATTTTCTTTTAAAACGGGTGAGATTTTTATTTTTTCTATTGAATTATATACATTTCTCTTACAAGCATCTAGTGGATTTGTAGCATCCCCTATTGCGGTTTTTATTTCGTTTGTTATAAGACCAATATAGTGTTCGTGGCTTCCATCAAGCGCAGCCGCTACAGCTCCACATCCACTATGTCCCATAACAAGCACAAGATTTATACCTAAATGTTCTATGCCATATTCAATAGAACCTAACGCAAAGTCTCCTATGACATTTCCAGCAATACGCACTACAAACAAATCACCAAGTCCTCTCATAAAGATATTTTCAGGAACAACTCTTGAATCGCTACAGCAAATTACAAGAGCAAAAGGGTTTTGCCCGTGATGATGTAAATGTAGTCTTTTTTCATGTGATATATCACCACTATGATTGGTTTTAGCTTTTATAAAATCATTATTACCTTCCATTAACCATTCTAAAGCTTTGTCTGAATCAATTGATTTAATCATAAATATCTCCTTATTATACTATTTTTTTATTTACTTAATATTTTTATAATTTCATCTACATTAGAAGCAAAAGATATTAAAAGAGCATTTTCTTTCGATAAAAAGTTATATTTAACCATTGTGTTTATTTGTTCTTTTAAACCCTCATAATATCCATCTATATTTAATAATATTATAGGTCTATGTTTTTCTTCTAGCTTGTTAATACAAATTATTTCACTTATTTCATCAAGCGTACCAACTCCACCGGGTATTGCGATGAATGCATCAGACATATCAATCATTATTTTTTTTCTTTCTTGAATAGTTTCTGTCACTATAAATTCGTCAACATTATAATAAGAGGCACCTAAATCATCAAATTTCTTTAATTCAACACCTATTACTTTTCCACCACTCTCTTGAGTAGATTTTGCGATAATTCTCATCAATCCAGCATCAGATCCTCCATATACAAGTGTGTGGTTATTGCATCCTATAAAATGACCTAATTTAGTAGTCTCATCTAAAATTTTAACGGAATTTCCTAAGGTAGCACCTAAAAACACTGCAATTCTCATATTTTATCCTTTCGTATTTAATTTACAATCAAAAATCAAGAACAATATCTTTAATTGTAAATTTGTTATTTATGTAATTGTTTACTTTTCAATATGATAATTATACTAAAAAAAATTTAATATAACCACATAATAATTTTTTTTAAACAAAATAAACTAAATATGGAATAGTTATATTAGTAAATAATGTATTTAATTTGTGAAATTTGGTATATATGTTAGATTCAAAATCCTTTGATAGCGATATCGTGTCGGTTCGAGTCCGACTCTCGGGACCACTTTGAATTTATGACTCTAGTTTAGGCTAGAGTTTTTTTGTTGATGGTGATTTTTCTCTGTGATGCTGTTTACTAATTTTTAATAAATGGTATAATTAAGGTAGAAATAAATATAGGAATATTACCTTGCCTCTCCGAATATCACCAAGAATAAAACTCTTTAATCGGGGGGGGTAATTACATTACATCTAAATTGATCTAGGTATTTTATACCTAGATTTTTTTAATGTCAGGAGATAATTAATATATGGGAGAAGAGTTTGTTGGAGCGTTAATAGGAGCATTAATAGGTGGAGGTATATCATTAATTGTTAGTTTATTAACTATAAAATATTCATATCATGATTTATACGCAAAAACTGTATCAAGTAGCAGAAATGAATGGATTAATATATGGAGAGATGAAATTTCTAAATTTCTTGCTATTTCTGATATGTTGAGAAAGTGTGACATGAAACCTGCAATTGCAAATGATAATAACTCAGTTAAAAATAATAATGATAGTTATTTTAGACTCTTAGAAGAATATAATATATCAAAAAATAAGATTCTTATGCGATTAAATTTAAACGAAAAGAAGCATCAAGAGGTTTATTTATTGATTAATAAAATTGATTATAAAAATATTCTTAAGGATGAAGATTATTACATAGCTAAAGAATGTTTAATGACAATAACTCGTGATTTATTAAAAGAAGAATGGGAAAGAGTAAAACTTGAAGCAAGAGGTAAAAAATATGGAAAAAAATAATATAGAAAAACACAACGAAAAGAAGGAAGATCAAACATTTAGTTTTTCAAAATTACTACCAATTTTAATTTCACTTTTGTTAATTCCTATCTTGCTTATAATAATTTCAATAATATTTGTGTATCAAGAAAAAGATTTTAATATTATTTTAATATTCCTTATTTGTGGAACGTTTACTTTGGTTGTTAGTGCTGTATGTATCATCAGTATTTTAATTAAATATTTACAAATAAATAAAACAACTGAAATAAATTACTATGAAAAATCATTAACAAATGTAATAGATGAAATATGTGGAGGTAGAAAAAATGAAAAAGATTAAAAAGATAATTAACTTATTATGTACTTTAATAGTAATATTTACTTTAATACTTTTAGTATCTTGTACTAGTGGAGGAAATAATAATTCTAGTACAAAAAAAGATGATAATACGAGTACTGTTGAACATACTCATTCGTATGCTAATACGTATTCGAGCGATGAGAACGGTCATTGGTACCAATCAATATGTGAGCATGATTTAAAGAAAGATTATCAAACACATAGATATGGAGATTGGGTTGTCACAAAAGAATCAACAACAACTACTAAGGGAGAAAAGGCAAGAACTTGCACAGTTTGTAGTTATGTTGAATATGGTGAATTAGATGTAATTCCAACATATAAAATCACACTTAATTTTAATGGCGGTATATCTTCATCTTATCCTACTTTAAAATTTAAAACTTTAACTGGCTTAGTATTTAGCAAAGATGATTTTTTATTTGATTTAAAAAAAGACGGATATAATTTTAGAGGATGGGCATATAATGGTTCAATTATTTATGATGAACAAGGTAATTTAATAAATGATATTACAATCACACAAGATATAACTATAACTGCTGTATTTATAGATAAAGTTAAACTTGAAATAAATTCAAATATTAACGATGCTGGTGTTGTTGATGGCGCAGGAGAATACGCATTTAATTCATACGTTGATTTAGTTGCAGTACCATATCAAGGTTATAAGTTTATAGGTTGGTATTTTGAAGATACAATTTTATCAAGTAATCTAAGTTATAAATATATGATGTGGGATGAAGATGTTAAACTTGAGGCTAGATTTGAACTTGATACATTTAAATTAAATATTAATTCAAATAATTCTACTTGTGGACTTGTAATGCCAAAATCAGGTACAATTACAACTTATCAAGAATCTTATAAAGTAAATTATAAATATACAGATAAAGTAACTGTAGC
>CAVAQB010000060.1:0-15288 GCA_963590725.1 Anaeroplasmataceae bacterium
TAAAAGACAAGAGGAAATAGGTAAGAAAATGTTTTTGTATTTTCGATATCGGGTAGTAATATAGATAGTGTCTGAAGCATTTCCATAGGATTTGCAAGAATCATATTATTTGTAGGTTTAACTTGAAAATACTCTCTTATTTTCGATAAATTTCCTCCCCTTATCAAATACTGATTATATAGATTCAAATTCAAAACCATAGTTTGATATTTAAGGAGTTTTTCACCATCAAAATCATAATTATTTTCAATGGTTTTATTAATATATTTTTTAAGTGTGTTTGAACTCATATAAATTATGCCAGGAGAGGAAGCATTTTTACCTACTGCTTCTATGTGTTTAATAAATCCATTTATTTTAAAATTTATAACAAATTCATCTGCATTATAAATATCAGTCATTCCATCTGAAACATTATTTTTAAAATCTTCTTCTAACAAGCTATCATAATAAACATCTTTAAGAGATCCTTTGATTGTAACACCAATAGTATCGCCTATTTCAATTTTTCTTCTTTTAGCGAATGCCTCCGTTACATATACCCCTTCACCATTCGAATAGCCTTCCATTGATTTTAAAATTTCAGCATATACATTCATTTTATTATTATTTGGAGATGCCAAAACATAAAGCTCACGTTCTTCGTAATAAGCGTCACAATAAAATCTATATTCCACATCCTCTACACCAAAATCTATATTAGATTTTACATAATCGCCTATATTTTTATCATATATATAATTATTCTTAAGTCTTATTCTATCGTTTGAATCAAAATTTTCTACTGTAATATAATTGTCTGCAATATTACATTTTGTAATTTCTTTTTCACATCTATTATACAAATAGTGATAATTCGCCTCAAATCCAGTATAAAATAATACAGCTATTAAAGAAATAATTATAATAGATATATATGACTTAATATTTACCCTTATATTTCTTATAATTCTTTTATTTAAAACCTTATTCAATCCTATCACCTTCTAAGTCTAGGCTTCCATCACGAAGTCTAATAACTCTTGAGGCATATTTTGTATATTCAAGATTATGTGTAACCATGATTATAGTTTGTCCATCGTCGTTCATTTTCTTAAGTATTTTCATTACTTCTAGCCCATTCTTACTATCAAGCGCACCTGTTGGTTCATCGCATAATAGTATATCTGGTTTTTTTAAAATAGCTCTTGCGATACCAACTCTTTGCCTTTCACCACCAGATAACATTTTAGGAAAAGATAAAGCTTTATCCTCAATTCCTAATATTTCTAATGTCTTTAGTACCTCATCTTTTTTATAATTTTCTGTAAGCATTACATTTTCTACTACATTTAAATTATCAATCAAATTATAGTTTTGAAAAACAAAACCTATTTTTTCTCTTCTAAATTTTCTTAAGGCTTTATCATTATATTTTGTAATTTCTTTAGAATCTATTATAACGCTTCCCGATGTAGGCACATCCATTCCGCCAATTATATTAAGCAATGTGGATTTACCTGATCCTGATGGTCCTAGAATAAGTACAAATTCGTTTTTTTCTATATCTAAATTTATGTCATTTAAAGCTTTAAATGCTTTTTTAAAAACTTTATATTCCATGCATAAATTTCTAACCATAATAAATGACATATTTTTAACTTCCTTTTATTTTGTAATCATAATTGCAGTTTTTAATCCATCAATAGCGGCCGATGTAATACCTCCAGCATATCCTGCACCTTCGCCAATCGGATATAATCCTTCTATATTAGACATACGATTAATATCTCTTAACATGCGAACTGGGGACGATGAACGTGATTCAATACCTGTAAGTATTGCGTCAGGGTGTGCAAATCCATGAAGTTTTTTATCAAGAATTGGTAATGCTTCTTTTAAAGAATCCACAACATAAGATGGTAAGCATTTTTTTAAGTCTGTAAATATTATACCATGTGGATATGTGGGCTTTACCCCTCTTATATCTTTGGCAACCTTATCTTGTAAAAATTCTCCTACAAGGTTTGCAGGGGCACTATAATTTTTTGAAATCATATATGCAAGATGTTCATATTTTTCTTGATAATACATTCCATCTAGCGGAGAAGATTTATAATAATCGGATGGATTTACTGATACAAGAAGACCAGAGTTAGAATTAGTATTAGATCTATCAAAATAACTCATACCATTTGTAACAATCGTTTCATTTTCTGATGCAGATGCCATAACTTCTCCACCAGGGCACATACAAAATGTATATACGCCTCTTCCATTTTCTAAATGGCATGAAAGCTTATAATATGCAGGACTTAATTTATCTGCATAATCACCATATTGAGCATGATTAATAAAATCTCTTTTATGTTCAATTCGCACTCCCATAGAAAATGATTTAGGTTCCATTGAAGCACCATGTTCATATAACATCTTTATAGTATCACGGGCTGAATGTCCAAATCCTAATAAAAGATGTTTTGTGTCAAGTATTAGGCCATTAGATAGATTACAAGATATGATATCCCCGTTTTTATTAAAGCCATCAAACGTTGTATTAAAATAGAATTTTGCGCCAAGCTCTTCACATTCAAGTCTTATATTTTTAACTACTTTTCTTAAATAGTCAGTTCCGATATGAGGCATTGCCTCATATAATATATTTTTAGGCGCACCATGTTTTACAAACTCATTTGTGATAAAACGTATTAGTGGATCATTTAAGGATGTAGTAAGTTTTCCATCGGAAAAAGTACCAGCTCCTCCTTCTCCAAATTGAATATTAGAATTAGGGTTCAATTCTTTATTTTTCAAGAAATTTTCTACTTCCATAACTCTATCATCTATCATAGACCCACGTTCTATTATTATAGGTTTGGCACCGCATCTTGATAAATAAAGAGACGCAAACATACCAGCAGGACCAAATCCTACAATAATTGGCCTATCACCTTTATTATACATAGGATAATCTAGTTCAATAATTTTATCATCATATATTGATATAAACTTATTATCTTTTACCAAATCATATTTAGAATCATCAATATCAACTATCAAATTATAAACTAAAAATATGTTGTTTTTATCTCTTGCGTCAATTGATTCCTTAGAGATAATAACATCATTAATAAACCTTTCAAAAATATGATATTTCCTTTCAATCAATAATTTTAATGGTATATCACTTTTATTAATTGAAACTTTAAATTGATTAATTTTTATTTTCATTTAGTTCACTTCCAACTATATAAGCTGACATAAACGCAAAAGTTAGGTTATAGCCACCACATACTCCGTCAATATCAAGCATTTCACCAAGAAGATAAATATTATTATCATTCTTTAATCTAAAATTATTATCTATTAAAGATAAATCAACGCCACCACTTATAACCTGAGCGTCAGATATATTATAAGTAGATTTTATATCTAAAACAATATTATGAGGATTAAGTCCATATTTCATTACCACATCATATATTTTAGGGTTTAAGGCACCTTTTAAATTTTTAGGATTAACTCCTTCAAGTATATCAAGTTCGATTCTTGCGCTTTTTATTTTATGTCTATTATAATAAGATGACATATTCATAATAACAATTCCAGATATTCCATTTTCTTTAAATATCACTTCGCCGGCTTCACTATGTATTAGTTTATCATTAATATATAATGAAACGAAAGCTTTACTTCTAACACCGATAAGTTCCTTATAACTATTTTTAGTAATAAAACCTACAAGTGATGGTTTTAAATTGTTTATTTTTAAATTTAGGGAATCAAGGTAATTATAACAAATATTTTGTTTAGATTCTATTATAGATGCTGAAGAACCAGATGCAAGTATAACTATATCAAACAATTTATTATAATCATTTATTTGATATTTACTATTAACCTTTTTAATAGATTCAACCGTATAATTCAATTCAATTTTCGCATTAATATTATCTAACAAAATATTTAATACTGTCTCTGAAATATTTGCAAGAGGATACACTCTTCCCTCGCTATCTACAACCGTTTCTAAACCCATCTCATGAAATTTTTTTAAAATATCATCAACTGATACCCTTTTAAATAAATCAGACATAAAATATTCGTTATTATAACAAGAAGGTGAGGCAAAAATATTAGTTAAATTACATCTTCCATTACCTGAAGCTAAAAGTTTGCTGGCAATCTTTTTATTACGTTCAAAAATAACTACATTATATTTTTTATCTAACATTGCTGATAAAAATAAAGCTGATGCCCCGCATCCAACTATCGCTATATTCAAAGAATATCACCTCATATAAAATATACCATAAAATATGGCAAATAAAAAGGTACTTGTAGTTTACAAGTACCTTCTTACATATTTTTTCCTTTTAAAGATTAAGCCTTTACAGCATCCTTTAAAGCCTTAGCTGCAACAAATGCAGGAGCCTTAGTAGCGGCAATTTCAATCTTCTCTCCTGTTTGAGGATTCTTACCAGTTCTAGCTGCTCTCTCACGAACAACGAACTTTCCAAGTCCTGCAATTACAACTTCGTTTCCTTCTGCAAGATTCTTAGTAATTGTAGCGATAACTGCTTCAACTACCTCTCCTGCTTCCTTCTTTGAAATTTCTGTTGCTTCAGCAACTTGTGCTGCTAGTTCAGCCTTATTAATTTGTGCCATATCAATCTTTTCCTCCTTATATAAGATACTTATATTATAATGTATATTTTTAAAAAAAACAATAAAAAAAGCGCTCAACCAAGCGTTTTTTTGACTTTTTTCACTAAAAAATGTAATCGTTTTCAATGTTTTAGGCCGATTTTATATTTTTTCAATAAAAAAGAGCCTTTTTTAAGGCTCTTATTATTTTTAAATATTTTCGTCTTTTAAATCCCTATTAAGAAGAATTTTAAGTGCATTATTTATATCTACGCCCTCAAATAAAACAGCATAGGCAAGATCTATTAAAGGAAGTTCTGTATTATAACGTTTACCAATTTCATGTGCGGCTTCAATTGTTCTTATTCCCTCAACTGTTTGTGCTGAAGTTTCTAGAACATGTTTATAATCCTCACCTTTACCTATTCTAAGACCTGCTTGAAAGTTTCTTGAGTTCATAGATGAAGCTGTAACAATTAAATCTCCAATTCCAGATAATCCATATGCAGTATCAATCTTACCTCCAAGGATTTCAACAACTTTAATAGTTTCTCTAATTCCACGTGTGATAAGTGCAGCCCTTGCATTCTCACCAAGCCCTAATCCTGTAGCTATTCCTGATACTACGGCTATTGCGTTTTTAATAGCTCCACCAGTCTCAACACCTACTACATCATCAGATGTATAAACACGAATATATTTATCATTTGAGAATATTAATTGAACTTCTTTTGCGGCCGAAGCATTCTTAGATGCTGATACTAAGCAAGTAAATTTTCTATCAATCATCTCTTCTGCATGTGATGGTCCTGATAATACTACATATGCCTCTACCTTTTCCTTCATTTCTTGTTCAACTATTTGTGATACAAGTAATGATGTAGATGGTTCAATTCCTTTTGATACATTAATTAATGTCTTTTTATTTTTTGAAATTGTATAAAGATTTTTTAATACACCGCGCATAAACTTTGTTGGTACGCAAAGTACTAAATAATCAGACCAATCTGCGACTTCTTCTAAATTAGTTGTAGCTTTAATAGATTCTGGAATAGGTTTATCAAAGAATGGATGTAGGTGAGTTTCATTAATTTTTCTAACGAAATCAGGATTTACATCATTAATTAATACAAGATTGTTGTTATCTGTAAGGGCTTGAGCAAGTGTTGTTCCCCAAGATCCTCCACCTATAATACCTATTTTCATATATTTAACCTCTAGTCTCTTTTTCTTAACTCGATTTTTATAGGAGTTCCGAAAAAGTCAAAATTTTTTCTTAATTGATTTTCAAGATATCGCAAGTATGAGAAATGTACAAAGTTTGGATTATTTACAAATATTGCAAATGTAGGAGGCTCTACGCCAACCTGTGAACAATAATAAAACTTTGCCTTTCCACCATTCCACTCAGATGGTGGGAACATTGCGATTGCATCCGCAAATACATCATTTAATACTGATGTCTTTACTCTTATCTTATAAGCTTCTGATACTCTATCAATAGATGGGAATAGAGTATGCACTCTTTGTCTTTCCTTTGCGGAAAGGAAGACAATAGGTGCAAAGTCTAAATATTTAAACTTTTCTCTAATATCCTTAGTCCACTCATCCATAGTCTTAGAATCTTTTTTTACAGTATCCCATTTATTAACTACAATAATACATGGTCTATTATATTCTTGAACTATTTGTCCTACATGAGTATCTTGTTCAATAATACCAGTTTCTGCATCAAGAAGTAATAAAACCACATATGATCTTCCTACCGCATCAACTGTTCTTAATACAGAGTACTTTTCTGTATTTTCATATATTTTACCTTTCTTACGAAGACCTGCTGTATCAATTACAACATAATCTTTTCCATAAGCTGTAAATTTTGTATCAATTGCATCTCTTGTAGTACCAGCTATAGGAGATACGATTACTCTATCATCAGATAGTAGAGTATTCGTTAAAGATGATTTTCCTACATTTGGTCTTCCAATAAGACAGAATGTAGTCGCATCATCATATGATACATCGGGTTTATTTGTAATGTTTTCTATTACCTTATCTAATAAATCTCCAATTCCAATTCCTTGTGTACAAGAAATAGCAATTGGGTCACCAAGTCCTAGTGAATAGAACTCATATATATTATCTAAGTATTTTTGATCATCAACTTTATTTATCGCAACAATAATTGGTTTATCTGTTTTATATAAAAGCTTTGCGACATATAAATCATCATCTGTAACGCCGCTTCTACAATCACAACAAAATATTATACAATCAGCTTCTTCCATTGCGATTTCAGCTTGGGCTTTAATCTCCGTTGTAAATGGTTGGTCTGAAAGTTCAATACCTCCAGTATCAATCATCATAAATTCTCTATTAAGCCATGAAGCCTTATAGTAAATTCTATCACGGGTAACACCTGGTTCATCATCTGTAATTGATAATCTTGTACCGATTATTCTATTGAAAAGTGTTGATTTTCCTACATTTGGTCTACCAACGATTGCTACCTTACCTAGCATAATATCACCTTATTACTTAATTTCTTTTGAATTTAGAATATCTCCAATTGTTGTAGGAATATCCTTTTCTGCTTCCTTTTCTTGATACTTCAAAAATTCAGCACGAGCCTCAGCATCTTGATATTGCTTAATTGAAGCTATTAATATCCACTCTTTAGGCTCAACCTTAGTAATGATAGCCTTAACCTCGTCACCAGCATTATAATATGCATCAAGCTTTGATGAATTTGATTCTAAATTAATATCTTTTACAGGTACAAATCCATCTACACCAAGTGCTTCTATTTTTAGTCCCTTAGATGTTACTTCTAAAACTTTCGCGTCAATCACATCACCTTTAGATGCCTTAACTCTTGACCATGGATTATCAATTAAAGCTTTTCTTGATAATGCAATTCTATTCTTATCTACATCAATTGATATGATTGCTACCTCTAGTTCATCACCAATTTTTAAAGATGCCATTAAATTATCATTAGGATTCCATGAGAACTCTGATTTATGAAGAAGTCCTGTAACGTGATCTTCTAATTCAAGTATTACACCAAATGGAAGCTTTTGTGCCACTTTTCCTAAAACTTTATCAGACACCTTATGAGTTTCAGCATAAAGTTCAATAGGAGCTTTAGTTAAAGCCTTGATAGATAAATCAATTCTTCCACCCTCAAGAGAAATAATCTTGGCCTCTATTTTATCTCCAACATTATATTTTGATGTTGGATTTTCAATATATATATGGCTTAATTCCTTAAGTCTTACAAGTCCACGAAGTGCACCAAATTGAACAAATAATCCATATGGTTCAATTTTTGAGATTTCTCCATTGATAACATCACCTTCGTTAATCTTAGAGAATTCTAAAGCCTTAGCCTCTGCTTCTTTAGCTCTTAGGCAAGCTTTTTGTGAAACAAGACCTGAACCTCTTTCTTCATCAAAATTAATCAAGATTACCTCAACTGTGTCACCTTTTTTAAGTTCAGAATTTGCATCACGCTCTGGAAGGAAGAATTTAACTTGCTTAGAAGTAGCTAAATATCCTTTATTAACCTTATCTGTAATTTTTACAGTAAATGGTTTTCCTTCGTTATCAGATGCAAACTTAGATGCTGCTTCCTTCTTTGCCTCTGCAAGACGAGATAAATAAATTCTATTATATTCATCTTGTTCAACCTTAGTAACAGTAGCGCTAATCTTATCTCCAATTTTAACTACATCACTAAACTTTTCATTTCTATTTAAATCATAATGATCTAAGTGGATTACACCCTCAGTAAATGCACCATCTATTGCTACATATGCTGTTTTATCATCAGGAAATGATACGATAGTACCTTCTACCTTATCTCCTACTTTAAACTCCTTATATGTTTCATTTAAAAGTTCCTCAAAATTTTCTTCTGCCATATTATTCATCCTTTCAGAAATCATGCTAATTATTTTATTGCATACATCTTCTATTGTCATTTTAGTTGTATCAACCTCTATTGCATCATCTGCTTTTTTAAGAGGTGATATTTCTCTTGTTGTATCCTTATAGTCTCGTTCAGCTATTAACTTCTCTATTTCTTCTAAAGAAGCTTCTACTCCACTATCTATAAGTTCTTTATACCTTCTTTGTGCTCTGCATTCAACTGATGCAGTCAAAAACACCTTAAGATTTGCGTTTGGTAATACTACCGTTCCAATATCGCGCCCATCCATTAAAACATTTCCTTTAGAGGCTGATTGCCTTTGGAAATCTACCATTTTATCTCTTACAGCCTTTATTTTAGACACTGTTGATACATTAGCTGATACTAGTGGTGTTCTAATTTCTTTAGAAACATCTAGACCATTCAAATATGTATGCTTAAGCACATTTTCAACCATAATATCATCTAAAAAAGAATATTCTTTTTCATTTTCTAGATTAATTCCTCTATTCAATGCTTCATAGCATACGGCACGATACATAGCGCCAGTATCAATATGTGTAAATCCTAATTTTTCTGCTACTATGTCAGAAATTGAGGATTTTCCACTTCCAGCAGGTCCATCAATGGCTACTACAAAATTACTCATAATTTCACCAAACCTTACTATCTTAAAAAATTATATCATAATATTAAAAAAATAACAATAAAGCTTAAAAATAAAATGGGCTAATAGCCCATTCTACTTAATACCATATAATACTTTAATTTCATGAATAGATAGAGGTCTATATGAACCCTCTATAAGTCCCTCTAGAGTAATTCCTGCAAATTCTTCTCTCTTTAAATGCTTAACCTCGTATCCAACAGTCTCAAACATCTTACGAATTTGTCTATTACGACCCTCAGTTATAGTAATACGAACAAGTGAGGAATTATTCACTTTATCTGTTGAAATAATTTCAACTTTGGCTCTTTTAGTTTTAATTCCTTCTATTACAACACCACGAGTAAGTTTAAACATTGCGGCTTCATTAAAAATTCCTTTAACACGAGCTACATAAGTCTTAGATACAAAGTTATCTGACTTTAAAAGTTTATTAGCAAGTTCTCCATCGTTAGTTAATAAAAGTAGGCCAGATGTATCATAATCAAGACGTCCAACATGATAAATTCTTTGTTTCTTCAAATCTTGAGGTAGTATTAAATCCATAATAGTTTTTCTATCTCTATCATCAGAATTAGCAGTAAGATATCCTACTGGTTTATACAACGCATAATATACTTTTTCTTCCTTGACTAAAGGGTGTCCATTTACAACAACAAGATCTTTTTTTGAAACCTTAGTTCCAAGAACTTTTACGACCTCACCATTTACCATAACCTTACCATTTAAGATTAATTCTTCACATTTACGACGAGATGCAACTCCACATTCTGCCATGTACTTTTGAAGTCTTTCAGGGGCATTAGGATCGACTACTGTATTAGTTTTCTTATTTTGATTTTTAACCTCTTTTTGCATAATAGGTTTTTCATTCTTTTTATTTCTAAATCTATTATGAAATCTTTTGTCTTCTGCCATTTTTTATCACCAAAAATATTTTATCATAATTTATTATTAATTCAATAAAAAAGACGCCGAAGCGTCTTTATTACATTTCCTTAAATTTAGGAACTGATACATATAAGTCAGATGATTGTTTAACCTCTAATACTACATATGCGTTATTCTTTTCAGCAAGTCGTTTAAACTTAGCCACATCAAGAATTCCTTCTCCTAATGCCAAATGGCATTTCTTTCTATCCAAAGCATCATGAATATGGAATTCATTAAACGGAAGATCAATTTCTTTAAGTAAATTCCATACAATATCATTTGACAAATGATCATGTCCTATATCATAACAGAATTTAAAATCATTCTTTAATAAATCATGATATGTCTTTGTAGTATATGATGGAATATTATCAGTGTTTTCAATTACCATCTTTATATTATGACTGTGGCATATAGCCTCGGCTTTTTTAAAGTTTTGAACAAGTCTTTCAATATATTCATCATATTCTTTTTCGTATATGTAATTTTTAATTCCTGAAATAGTAACCACTGGTCCTGGAATTAAATGCATATTTATTTGTTTAATATAACCTTCACCAAGACGAGCATATCTTTCTAGGTGAATTAAATATGCATCAACAACTTCTTGATATGAACCCATATCAGCTTCATCATAAAAATGGAGAGTCGCTTCTACATTATACTTTTTTAATAACTCACAGACATTACCATTTTCCATTTCTTTACGACAATAACCAAAGTTTAAGTTTAGTTCTATAAAATCAAGACCTAATTTTTGACAAAGCTTAAGGTTATCTTCAATCGTATCATATTCATAAAGCTGTGGCATACCAATTTTAATCATTTTAAACTCCTATCTACTTTTTAATAACTCTTGCCTTAAATACATTTTCAATGTTATTAAGCTTATTAATTATAGCATCATCAGCTTTATCAACATCAAGAATTGTATAAGCATAATCTCCACGTGATTTATTAACCATGTTAGAGATATTAATATTATCCTCTCCTAGTACAGTTGTAAATTGTGCAACCATATTTGGAACATTCTTATGGCAAATTGTAATACGAGCTTTATCAGCACATACTCCTGCATCAACAGCTGGGTAATTTACTGAATTCTTAATATTACCATTTTCCATATAATCCATAATTTCATATGCAGCCATCTTAGCACAATTATCTTCAGCTTCCTCAGTTGAAGCTCCAAGGTGAGGTGTAGAAATTACCCCCTTAGCTCCTGCAGTTACAGGGTTAGCAAAGTCTGTAACATATCTCTTTACCTTACCAGCCTCAATTGCCTCAAGAATTGCCTTCTCATCTGCAAGAAGGTCACGTGCAAAGTTAAGAATTACAACTCCGTCCTTCATTTCATCAAGGGCAGCCTTAGAAATTAATCCCTTAGTTGCATCCATTAATGGAACGTGTATTGTTATAAAATCACAAGTCTTAAATATTTCATCGTTTGTCTTAACAATTGTAACCTTTGAATCAAGGTTTAATGCATTTTGTACAGATAAGAATGGGTCACATCCATAAACATCCATACCTAAAGCTACAGCCGCATTAGCAACTAAAACTCCAATAGCTCCAAGTCCTATAACTCCAAGTTTTTTTCCATATATTTCATTTCCAGCAAATGCCTTCTTAGCTTTTTCTTGTGTTTTACTAATATTTGAATCATCCTTGTTTTGAAGAACCCAGTTAGATCCACCTATAATATCACGTGATGCAAGAAGCATACCTGAAATTACAAGTTCCTTAACTGCATTAGCGTTAGCTCCTGGAGTATTGAATACTACAATACCCTTTTCTGCGCACTTATCTAGAGGAATATTATTTACTCCAGCTCCGGCACGTGCAACGCAAACAAGTCTATTTCCTAAATCCATTTCCTTCATATCTTGGCTACGTACAAGTACTGCATCAGCTGAAGCAAAATCCTCAACTAGATTATACTCATTTGTAAGTACTCCAAGACCTACATTAGAAATAGCATTTAAACACTTAATATTTGTCATTTTAATTTCTCCTTTTAAACTTACTTCTTTAAATTTTCAGTTTCAAACTTCTTCATAAATTCTACTAAAGCTAGAACTCCATCCTTTGGCATTGCGTTATATATAGATGCACGCATTCCTCCAACTGTTCTATGTCCCTTAAGATTTTCAAGACCACTAGCCTTAGCTTCCTTAATAAACTTAGCCTCTAAAGCTTCTTTCTCCTCAGTAGATCCTACAGCATTTGGATTTACAATAAATGGTACATTCATAAGTGAACGATATTCTTTTTGAACTGTACCTAAGAATAATTTAGAATTATCTAGATAATCGTAAAGAATTTGAGCTTTTTCTTCATTTCTCTTCTTAACACCTTCAAGTCCACCATTTGCTAACAAGTACTTAAATACTAGTCCACAAATATAGATACACCAGCAGTTTGGTGTGTTATATAGTGAATCATTATCTGCATGTGTCTTATACTTAAGCATAGTTGGTGTTCCAGGTAATACATCATCTGTAATTAAATCATCGCGAACGATTGCCACAACCATTCCAGCAGGTCCTACATTCTTTTGTACTCCTGCCCATAGAATACCATATTTAGATACATCTACAGGTTCTGATAAAAACATTGATGATTGGTCAGCAACAAGTACCTTACCTTTAGTATTAGGTAATTTATTATATTTTGTACCATAAATAGTATTATTTTGGCAAATGTATACATAATCCATATCATCTGTGATAGGAAGGTCATCACAATCTGGAATGTATGTAAAAGTCTTATCAGCAGATGAAGCAAGTTCTACTGCTTCTCCAAAAATCTTAGCCTCTTGATAAGCTTTCTTTGCCCATTGACCAGTTAAAATATATCCAGCCTTACGATTCTTCATTAAATTCATTGGAACCATTGCGAATTGTTGGCTTCCTCCACCTTGTAGGAATAATACTTTATAATTTGATGGGATATTTAATAATTTTCTTAAATCTGCCTCAGCTGTCTTAATAATGTCATCAAACATTTTAGATCTGTGTGACATTTCCATAACAGACATTCCGCATCCCTTATAATCTAATAAATCTTTTTGTGCCTCTTTTAAAACTTCTTCAGGTAGAACGGCAGGACCTGCACTAAAATTATATACTCTTGACATGTTTATTTACTCCATTTCTTTTCAAACATGCTATATTTTTAACGCTATTTAACTTTAATGTCAACACATATTTTTAAATAAAATAATTTTGTAAATACTAGAAAATCAATATGACTTTTGTGTTCGCGCGTAGCGAACGGGTGTTTTTAGTTGGCGTATATTATACGTCAATAATAAACACCTGTATTTAGAACAAAAACAAATAAATATAATCCTAGATGATATTACAAAAAGAAATTGTAATAATATAATATTTATAATGATCTTTAGCATTAAAGGAGTAGGTACTAAGACACCTACTCCTCTTATTTTAAAGTTGTATTTTACAACCTACTCCTTATATTTTAAAGAATCTACCTATATATAAATAATAATATTACTTTAAATATTTTGAACTGCATTAACTACAACTTCGATTGCTGAAGAGACACTAACTTCAGTCTTTTCTAGAGTTTGTCTATCAACAAGCTCTACTATTCCTTCAGATGCACGTTTTCCAACAATTATATCATAAGGAAGTCCTATAAGTTCCCAGTCCTTAAGTTTCATTCCAAGACCACCTTTACGATCATCAAGAATAACTTCAACCGAATTTTTCTTAAGTTCACTATAAATAGTATCGGCTAAAGCACCTTGCGCTTCATCTTCATACTTAACAGGAACTACTGCGCAATGATATGGCGCAACATTTATAGGCCACTTAATTCCAGCCTCATCATGATATTGTTCAACAATTGATTGAAGTGTACGTGTAACTCCAATACCATAACATCCCATAACCATTGGCACATTCTTACCTTGTTCATCAACATAAGTACATCCCATAGCCTCACTATATTTAGTTTGAAGCTTAAATATTTGACCCACTTCAATTCCACGAGCTTGTTTTAAAGGTTGGCCTGATATAGGGTCTAAATCCCCTTCAGTTACAAGTCTTAAATCGCATACCTTACCTTTAAAATCACGACCATATTTAACATTAATTAAATGATAATCTAATTCATTAGCTCCAACAAGGAATCCATTCATTTCAGCAAGTTCTTCATCTACATAAATATCAAGCTTATCATCAATTCCAACAGGACCAATAAATCCCTTTACAAGTCCAAGGGATGAAATTTCTTCATCAGTCGCAAGTTTTAAATAATTTTCATTTGATCCTGACTCATTAACAAGCTTAATTAAATTAACATCCTTATCAGCTCTTACCATAGCGATAATAAACTTTTCGTTTAGAAAATCATGGTAGACCATAGTCTTAGAAAGATTTCTTTTATCCTCAGCTAGATATTCCACTAATTCTTCAATAGTACCATGTGCAGGTGTATGAATTTTTTCAATAGAACCCTCATCATGTCCCTTATATCCATCAAGCATAGATGTAGCCTTCTCTTGGTCTGCTGCATAACCTGATTCATCATTATAAATTATAGTTGATTCACCAATATCTGATAATGCCATAAATTGGTGTGAACCATTTCCACCGATATTTCCTGTATCAGCTAAAACAGGTTGAAAATGTAGGTGTAATCTTGTGAAAATATTTGTGTATGTATCATACATTAATTGATAATTCTTCTCAAGACCTAAAACATCCTTATCAAATGAATAAGCATCTTTCATAATAAATTCTCTTGATCTTATTAGGCCAAATCTTGGTCTAAACTCATCACGATACTTTGTTTGGATTTGATATAGTGTTATAGGAAGTTGTTTTGGTGATTTAACTGTATTTCTTACAATATCAGTAAATACTTCTTCATGAGTAGGACCTAAACAAAATTCACGATCATGTCTATCTTTAAGTCTCATTAATTCTGGACCATATTTCATCCAACGACCTGATTCAACCCAAAGTTCCTTTGGTTGAATAGCAGAGCATAAAATTTCTTGCGCTCCAGACTTATCCATTTCATCTTTAATAATATCTTCTATTTTTTTCAATGTTCTTAGCCCTAGTGGCATATAATTGTATATTCCTGATACCAT
>CAVAQB010000061.1:0-8066 GCA_963590725.1 Anaeroplasmataceae bacterium
GTGCTGAAAACAAAGGTACAAGAGGCGTTAAAGAAATTAATAAACTTATAAGAAAAATAAATAATGATAAGAAAAATATGGATTCTTATTCTCCAGGAGAAATCGTAATGATTTCTAAGAATGATAAAACTCTAGATTTATATAATGGTGACTGTGGTATTGTTGTGAAATTTAGGGATGATAACGCACTATATTTCATGGTTCAAAAAAACGCTACATTTATATTTAATGAAGGGAAAAAAGATGATAAAATATTTAAAATAGGTGAGTTCGTATTTTATCCAATGCGTTTGATTCCATCAGATGAAATTGATTTAGCATACGCTATAACAATTCATAAATCACAGGGTTCTGATTATAAAAATATTCTTGTAATATTACCTAAGAATATGAACCATCCTTTAGTTAATAGACAAATAGTTTATACAGCTATTACAAGAACTAAAGGTAGTACCTATATAGTTTCAAATATCGATACGCTAAATAAAGCAAAGGATACTAAACTTACAAGAGATACTAATATAAAAATAGAGGCATAAGCATGAAATTTATAGATAGTCATATACATATTTCTAAATACATAAATGGTTTTGGTTCAAAAGGGGAATTAATTCCTATTGGAAATGGTATTGTTCAATATAGTGATGGCACTACATTTAGAATAATTCCAGAAGGTATGGGAGATTATGGATTCTCTTTAGAAAAAGCTATAGAAATACTTGATGAAAATAATGTCTCAAAAGCAGTAATTCTTCAAGGGAATTATTTAGGATACCAAAATTTATATGCATATGAAGCTATGAAAAAATATCCGCTTAGAATTAAAGCGGCAGCAACTTTTGATCCTTTTTCATGTGAAAGAGAAGCAATTGTTAATCATTTATTCAATGAATTGCAATTTAAAATAATAAAGCTAGAATGTTCACAAGGTAGTGGATTTATGGCTAATCATAAGTTTAGTCTTGATTGCGAAGAAATGGAATATATTTATAAACTTGCAGAGGATAAAGGGCTAACTATAGTAATTGATATAGGAAGACCTGGAAGCCGTTCTTACCAAGTAGATATTTTATCAAAGATAGTAAGAAAATATAGTAAGGTAACATTTGTGATATGTCATTTGATGGCACATCAAATGGGACAAATGGATTTATTAAAAGAAAACTTAAAAAAATTTATGTTGGATAATGTATATTTTGATTTAGCTTCTGTTATTAATAATACAAAAGAGGAGTATCCATATAGTGTCGCCCTAAGTTATATAAGAGAAGCTATAAATATAGTTGGTAGTAATCATATAATGTGGGGAACAGATATGCCTTCTGGGATTAAGGTGAATAGTTACCGTCAAAATATATCTTATATATTAAATAGTGATTTATTTAATGAAAATGAAAAAGAAGATATATTTTATAATACCGCAAACAAAGTGTATTTTCATGAAGAATAAAATAAATACCATAGAGGTGATTAACTATTATAAGTCAAGTAAAAAATCTTAAAATTTATAATATTGAATTTTCCCCACGACAAAAAACCTCAAAAATACGAATTTTTTAATTTTTGAGGGAAATTGTAAAGTATTGAAATAAAAATTGCCGTATTTTTATTTCACAAGATTAGGATCGAAATCTTGCTTATGTGTTCCTTAAAATTCGCGTTTGATTGGTTGACTTATTATCAATCAACCCACCGATTTATTTAAAGAAGCAAAAAAGGAGTCATTTTATTGGGTACCCAACACAATTGACTCCTTTAATTATTATATTTTAGAATACTCCTTCAGCAATCATAGCATTGCAAACTTTTTCAAATCCGGCAATGTTAGCTCCTGCTAGTAAGTCGTTCTCCTTAAGACCATATTTCTTAGTTGTATCATGAGCATTGTGGAAAATTCCTTCCATAATTGATTTAAGCTTAGCATCAACTTCTTCAAATGTCCAAGAAAGACGAGCTGAGTTTTGGCACATTTCAAGACCAGATGTTGCAACACCACCAGCGTTTGCAGCTTTACCTGGACCATAAATAACACCATTCTCGATTAGATAGTATGCAGCCTCAAGCTCAGTAGGCATGTTAGCTCCTTCACAAACAGCAATTACACCATTCTTAACTAACATCTTAGCATCTTCAAGATTTAATTCATTTTGAGTAGCACAAGGAAGAGCTATATCAACCTTATATTGCCATACTCCATGCTCTCCATTTTTCTTTTCAAAATATTGAGCTGATTTTCTTTGCTTAGCATATTCAGTTAAACGAGCACGCTTAACTTCCTTAACTTCCTTAAGTAATTCTACATCAATTCCTTCAGGATCATAAATCCATCCAGTTGAATCAGAACATGTAACAGCCTTAGCTCCTAGTTGTTGTAATTTTTGAATTGCGTAAATAGCAACGTTACCAGCACCAGATACTGCAACAGTCTTTCCTTCAAATGTTGTATTTCTTAAAGTCTTTAAAGCTTCATTAGTGAAGTAGCATAGACCATATCCTGTAGCCTCAGTACGAGCAAGAGAACCACCGAATGATAATCCCTTACCAGTTAATACACCAGTGAATTCATCACGAATTCTCTTGTATTGACCAAACATATAAGCAACTTCACGTCCACCTACACCGATATCTCCAGCAGGAACATCTGTATCTGGTCCAATATGACGATATAACTCAGTCATGAATGCTTGGCAGAAACGCATGATTTCCATATCGCTCTTTCCTTTTGGATCAAAATCAGATCCACCTTTTCCTCCACCCATTGGAAGAGTAGTTAAAGAGTTCTTTAATACTTGCTCAAGTCCTAAGAACTTAAGAATTGATAAGTTTACAGTTGGATGGAAACGAAGTCCTCCTTTGTAAGGTCCGATTGCACTATTATATTGTACACGGTATCCTCTGTTAACTTGTACTTGGTTCTTATCATCAAGCCAAGCAACTCTAAATTGAATAATTCTTTCTGGTTCAACAAATCTTTCTAATATATGTTGAGCCTCAATTTCAGGTCTCTTTTCAACAACTAACTCTAAAGACTTTAAGATTTCTCTTGCAGCTTGTAAGAATTCAGGTTGATTAGGATCTTTCTTTTCTAGGTTTTCATAAACCTTTGCAACGTATGCATTGTTAAAATTAGCCATAAATATATCTCCTTTGATCTAATATGGATTTCTTTTCAAAAATCTGATTAAAGTATACTACAAATTGCGACACTTGCCACAATATATTAGGTAAAAGGTTGAAAAAAGCGAAAAAATAAAATATTATTCTAAAAAATAAAAAATTATCAAATAATAATTTCAAAACAGATTCTTTTGAATTTGAAGCTAAAATATAAATTTTTGACTATTGAAAAGGAAACGCTTGCATTATATAATATTAGTATCATTTTTATTTTTATTATTAATAAGGATAAAGGAAAGGAAAACGGAAAAAATTTATGATTTTAGAAGAAAATGATGAAAAAGATTTAAATCCTGAATCAACTGAAAATGTCGTTGAAGAAGAATACATCGATGAAGAAGTTTCTGATTTTGATGATTCAAATGCTTCAGGATTTGATAAGTTTTTTGGCATTACTAAAAGAGGATCTACATTAAAAACAGAAATTCTTGCTGGTATTGTTACTTTCTTATCAATGTGTTATATTTTAACACTAAACCCTACCACTATTGTTGGTAGTACTAATTTATGGGGGTCTGTATTTATCGCTACAGCCTTAGGAGCCGTAATCGGAACACTTTTAATGGCATTACTTGCTAAAATGCCACTAGCTCAAGCATCTGGATTAGGACTTAATAGTATGGTTTCTAACGCGATGGCTGGATACTTGGTAGCAGGTAAAGTATATTCATTTGGAAATATTATGCTATTAGTATTTATAAGTGGAATTATATTTATCTTATTATCTATTATCCCATATAAGCGTGATAAAGAAACTGGAAGATATGTAGCTATAAGAGAGGCTATCTATACAGGTATGCCTGTTCAATTAAGAACTGCAATATCTGTAGGTATTGGATTATTTATTACAATTATTGGTCTTGTTAACTGTGGAATTATTGGTGCAAAAGATTATAATCTTTTCTGGACTGCAATTGATTTACTTCCTTTTAATAATAAGGATGTATGGGCAAAGGGTGGAGCTGGAAGAACATCTATGGTTATGTTATTTGCTTTATTTGTTATAGCTATTCTTCAACATTATAAAGTAAAGGGTTCTGTAATTATAGGTATTCTTTGTGGAACTTTACTTGCATGGCCTCTTGGTGCTACATCAACTGACATTCTACTTGGTAAAACTGACGGAGCATCTTGGAAATTCTGGGAGAATTTCAAAGATTTCTTCTCATTACATCAAGAAGATGGTGGAACATTCTTTGTAATTTTCACAGAAGGATTTAAGAATTTCCCAGATGGTTCATTATTTGGAAGTATTGTAGTAGTTATTACATTCTGTATGATTGATATGTTTGATACTATGGGTACAGTTGTTGGATGCTGCCAAACTGCTAAATTAATGGATGATAATGGAATGCCTCATAATTATAATAAGATTATGTTATCTGACTCTATTGCTACATGTGCTGGAGCCATCCTTGGTACATCAACAGTTACAACATTCGTTGAATCAGGATCTGGTATTGCAGCTGGTGGTAAAACTGGAGTTACAGCATTAACTGCTGCAGTATTATTCTTCTTATCAATTTTCTTAATGCCTGTATTTAAATTTATTCCATCTTGCGCATGTGCTGCTGCACTTGTATATGTTGGAGTATTAATGATGAGCAATGTTAAACACGTTGATTTCTTAACACCAAAATATGCAATTCCTGCATTCATGACTATTATTTTCATGCCATTTGGATATTCAATTACTGATGGTATTGGAATGGGTGTATTATCATTCGTTATTATTAACCTTGTATGCTATGGAATCGATATGATTCGTTATAAGAACGGATTAATAGAAGAGAAGCCTAAGTTTGAAATAACAATAGTACTTGCGATAGTTGCAGTATTATTTGTAATTTACTTCTTTGTACCTACTTCATTTTAATAGTAAATTATAACAAAATATGATAAAATGTTTGTGGTTTCGCAAACATTTTATTTTTTATGGAGTAATTATGGAAAATATATATAAGTCATTTACATTAGATAAATTAAATAACAAAAAGGATTTTCTAAAATATGATATAAATAAACCTAAAAACAAACCTGATTTTATTACTATTATTATATTGATAATTTCTTTTGGATTAATTATACCTGCAATATTAGTTCATCCGCTTTTTTATGCTGGAACTATTTTAGGTATACTTATTGCGTATTACTTTTATAAAAGAACAATATCAAAACGTAGAAGGAAATATGCTATTTATTTAGAACGTCAATTAAAAAAAGAAGCTAAAGAGAACAATATGTTATCTCTTAATGAAATTTATCCTGTCTTTTTATATGTTGATGATCTTAGTACTGAATTTAAAATAATATATCAAAATGATATTAAATTATATTGTACATTTAATGATTTTAAAAGCTATGCAATTTATTATAATGATTTGGAACATAAAACTAAAAAGAAATTGCCAGATGTTCCAATCCCAACTGTGAAAAGATATATAATGGAAATTTATTTTAAAGATGATTCGAAAATAACTATAACGCTTGATAACAGGAATCCTAAATTTGTTATTAATAATAGGTGGTTTTACCAACAATTTACTAATAGTCAAATGATTAATGCGTTGGCGAAAATCATTGATCAGATTATTAAAAAAAGAAATAAAAACACTTTCAATTAAAACAATATTTATACATTGTTGAAAAATAATAAATATAGGTATATGATTAGTTTGGTTTAAAAAATGAGAAAGAAGTGATTTGGATGTTTCAATCATTACTTGCAATTCAAGCATATGAAGTTCTATTTCCAATTGGAGTAATATTATTACTTGCGAAGGCGTTAGGAGTATTTGCTAAAAAAGTTGGATTACCTCAAGCTGTTGCGATGCTTCTTACTGGAGTTATAATAGGTTTATTTATGTTAATTCCAGGAGTAGAATCACATTTTGTGACAGATGATGGTGTTGATGGAATAAGGTTTATCGCTGAAATTGGTGTTATTTTAATTATGTTTAGCGCAGGTCTTGGTACAGACCTTAAACAAATAAAGGCAGTAGGTAAAGCGGCAGCTGTTATTACAGTACTAGATGTTATATTATGTATTGTATTTGGTGCTGTTGTCTCTGGATTGTTTAATGGATTTAGCGGGACAACCACATTTATGAATGACGCAAATGACAATCCTGTTGTAATAAAGAAGATGTGGTCAAATGTATTCTATGGAGTAATATTATCAGCTACATCAGTATCAGTTACTGTTGCGACATTAAAGGAACTTGGAAGATTAAATTCTAAAATAGGTACATGTATAATATCAGCCGCAATTTTAGATGACTTAATTGGAGTTATTGTATTATCTGTTGTATTATCATTATCAGGATCATCTGCTGGTGCTGATTCTATTACTGCAGAACCATTCACTAAATTATTATCACATATAATGCCTGAAACTGCAGCTTCTATAATAGTAGTAATACTACTTACTATTTTATTCTTTGCGTTTGTATTCTTAGTGGGATTTGTAGTAAGAAAGATATTTAATCATCTTGAACGCAAATATGCTCATCATAGACGTATTCCTATATATGGTATTGGATTTTGTTTTATTATGGCATTCTTATCACAATTCTTATTTGGAATCGCAGATATTACAGGAGCTTATTTCGCAGGATTAATACTTGCAGGAAGAAAATCATCAGAATATGTTGAAAGAAGAACAGATATCGCATCATATATAATATTTACCCCAGTATTCTTTGCTAAAATAGGAATAACTACAGATTGGAAAGCTTTTGCTTCAAAAGAATTCTTAACATTCCTAGGCTTTGGGCTATGTTTGGTACTTGCAGGAATTTTAGGTAAGTTTATAGGCGCATCAGTAGGATGTGTAACAAATGGATATTCTATGAAAGATTCATTTAGATGTGGAGCGGCAATGACTGTACGTGCAGAAGTATGTTTGGTATCAGCACAAAAGGGAATTGATGCTGGAATAGTTGATTCAAAGGTACAAATATTCTTGATGGTGTTAATAATGGTCACATCATTTACGGTACCGTTAATATTGAAATCATCTTATAAAAATGAAAAGTTAGAAGATACTCCAAAAGCTTCTCCTAAGACAGCACAATTAATACTTGATAAAGTAGAAGTATATAATAAAACACATGGCGTTTTAGAAGATAATGGAGAAGATTATCCTGATATCGATAGAAGATATGGACCAAATGATTATTATTAAGATATAGGGTCTGTGAATTTAGTTTCACAGTCCCTACTTTTTTTTACTTTTTTAATATTATATAATTGTTAAAAAGAGGATAAAAAAATGATTTATATAATATCTATTTTAATAATATTAATATTAGTCTTTATTACATTATTTGTGATTTCTTTAAAAAAACATAATAAATTATTTAATCATAGGTTTATTAAACCAAAATATGTTAAATATTATACTTATCAGGAGTTTAATTTAGAAGAGAATTTAGTAGATATTAAATGTAATAAAGATACAATAAAAGGTTTTATTTATTCTGGTAAGCTAAGCGATTCATCGAAAATAATAATATATACTCATGGTATGAATGCAGATCACTATGCTTATATGCAAGATATAGGTTATTTAGCACAAAAATATCTCGTAATATCATTTGATATTTTAGGCACTTCTAAGTCAAGCGGTAAAACACTTAAATGCTTTTCTAATGCGACTAAATCACTTGATTATGTAATTAAATATGTTAAAGAGAATTATAAAAACAAAGAAATATACTTAGTAGGCCATTCATGGGGATCATACGCAAGCCTTGCTTCTTTAAAGTATCATAATGATATAAAAGGTGTAGTGGCATTAAGCCCTTTTATATCTAGGAAGAATGGTGTAAAAGATTTATTAAAAACAAAAATACTTACACCATTTATATCTTTAATAGATTATATAA
>CAVAQB010000062.1:0-5926 GCA_963590725.1 Anaeroplasmataceae bacterium
GCTAGAGGCTAATGGATTTATTAAAAGAACACCATTAAAAGATGATTCAAGATATAAGTTTTTAACACTTTGTCCTAAGTCACATGAACTTCAAGAAGTAGTTGAATCTAGATGTAAAAAAGGCGAAGAAAGCATATTTAAAGATTTTTCGCAGGAAGAAAAAGATGAACTTATTTTATATCTAAAAAGAATATTAAAAAATTTAAAGGAGAATTAAAATGAAAACTTTAATGAAAAGTATAAGAGAATATAAAGTAGCATCAATACTTTCAATTGTGTTTATTACACTCGAAGTATTGATGGAATGTATATTACCATTTTTCACATCAAAGCTTGTAAACCAAATGAATAGTTCAAATACTAAAATGCTTATTGTATATTCTATAGTATTAGTAATAATGGCTATGGCATCTTTGGGATTTGGAGCTTTATCAGGATTTTTCTGTAGTAAAGCATCAGCAGGATTTGCTAAAAATTTAAGAAAGGATATGTATGAAAGTATTTGTAATTTTTCATTCTCAAATATTGATAAATTCCAATCATCATCACTTGTAACACGTATGACAACAGATGTTACAAATGTTCAAAATGCATATATGATGATTATTCGTACAGCATTCCGTTCACCACTTATGATAATATTTTCAATAAGTATGTGTTATTACCTAAATCCAGAAATTGCAAATTATTTCTTAATTATTATGGTAATACTTGCAGTTATTGTAGGAACAATAGTATTTAGCGCAACAAAGATATTTACTAAGATATTTAAACAATATGACACATTAAATGAATCTATTGAAGAAAATGTTGAAGGTATAAGAGTTGTAAAATCATTTGTGCGTGAAGATTATGAAATTAATAAATTTGATAAGGCAGCAAATAATTTAAAAAAGAAATTTACTTTCGCAGAAAGAATTATTGGAATATCAAATCCTGCAATGACTGCAGCAGTTGATATTTTGATGATGATTATATTAGTTGTTGGTTCAACGATTATTGTAAAAAATTCATCTCAATCTGTAGTTGATGGAGAAACAGTATATGTATTTAATAAAATATCTGTTGGTGAATTCCAATCACTTTCAACATATGGATTCCAATCTTTAATGGCGCTTATGATGCTACAAATGGTTATTGTAATGATTACAATGTCTATTGAATCTGGAAGAAGAATTAAAGAAGTATTATTAGAAAAACCTACAATTGTTAACCCAGAAAATCCAGTAATGGAAGTAAAAGATGGATCAATTGAATTTAAAGATGTTTCATTTAAATATAATAAAGACGCTTTAAAATATGCACTATCTGATATTAATCTTTCTATTAAGAGTGGGGAAACAATTGGTATTTTAGGTGGAACTGGTTCATCTAAGACATCACTTGTAAATTTGATTTCTCGTCTTTATGATGTAACAGATGGTAGCGTTTATGTTGGTGGAGTAGATGTAAAAAAGTATGATCTTGAAACATTAAGAAATAATGTTGCGGTAGTACTACAAAAGAATATGCTATTCTCAGGAACTATTAAGGAAAACTTAAAATGGGGAAATCCTAATGCGACAGATGAAGAAATAATAGCGGCTTCAAAGCTTGCGTGTGCTGATGAATTTGTATCACAATTCCCAGATGGATATGATACTCATATTGAACAAGGTGGTACTAACGTTTCAGGAGGTCAAAGACAACGTCTTTGTATCGCAAGAGCGCTTCTTAAGAGTCCTAAAGTTCTTATATTAGATGATTCAACTTCAGCAGTTGATACTAAAACTGATGCGATAATTCGTCAAGGACTTAAAGATTTTATCCCTTCAACTACAAAAATTATAATTGCACAGCGTGTATCATCAATAGAACAAGCTGATAAAATTATTGTTATGGATGGTGGTAAAATAAATGCCATCGGTACTCACCAAGAATTATTAAAAACAAATGAAATTTATAAAGAAGTTTATACTACACAAAATAAAGTTTCATCAAAGGATGGTGAATAAATATGCCAAAACCATTTAGAAAACCTACAAAAAAATTTAATAAAAAGAAAACATTAGGACGAACAATGTCATATTTGTTCCATGCATATCCTATTCATATTATATTATTATTCTTTACAATAATAATTATTGCGGTTGGTTCAATTGCGGCTTCAGTATTTATGCAAAAGGTAATTGATGATGTTATTTATGCTGGAATTGAAACAGGATTTGGTTCAGTAAAAGGTGAATTAAAGAAACTTATTATAACACTTGGTTCTATTTATGGAGCCGCAATATTTTCATCAATTCTTCAAGCCCAATTACTTGCGGAAATGACACAAGGATTCTTATATAAATTACGTGTAGATTTATTTAGTAAGATGGAAAAATTGCCTATTTCTTACTTTGATAGACATGCTCATGGAGATATAATGTCAACATATACTAACGATGTTGATGCGATTAGACAATTAATTTCACAGTCAATTCCTCAAACAATTTCAACACTTCTAACAGTTACTATGTTATTCGCTATGATGTGTTGGTATTCAATATGGTTAACACTTCTTATAGTACTTGCTACAATTTTGATTTTATGTGTTACAAAGAAAATTGGTGGTGGAAGTGCAAAATACTTTATGAAACAACAAAAATCAGTCGCTACTTGCGAAGGATTTATTCAAGAAATGATGAATGGTCAGAAAGTTGTAAAAGTATTCTGCCATGAAGAACAAAGTAAGGCTTGTTTTGAGGTTTTAAATGAACAATTAAATGATGATTCATTTAAAGCTAATGCATATGCAAATATGTTAGGACCAATTATCCATAATATAGGTAACTTATTATATGTTATTTGCGCAATTGTAGGAGTAGTACTTGTAACACTTGATGTAAAAAATATTTCTATTTCAGCTATTAAGGATGGATTAACTACACTTACAATAGGTACTGCAGTGTCATTCCTTGGAATGGCAAGACAATTTGCAAATTCATTTAATCAAATTTCAATGCAAATAAACTCTGTTGTAATGGGACTTGCAGGTGCTGATAGAATATTTGAACTTATGGATCAAGAACCAGAAGCTGATGAAGGTTATGTAACTCTTGTAAATGCACATATTAAAGAAGATGGTAGTGTAACAGAAGCAAAAGAACATACAGGTCAATGGGCATGGAAACATCCACATCAAGCTGATGGAACTATTACATATACACCTCTTAAAGGTGATATTAGATTCTTTGATGTAGATTTTGGATATTATCCTGATAAGATTGTACTTCATGATGTAACGCTTTATGGTAAACCTGGTCAAAAGATTGCCTTCGTAGGTGCAACAGGTGCCGGAAAGACAACTATAACTAACCTTATCAATAGATTCTACGATCTTGCGGATGGTAAGATTCGTTATGATGGTATAAATATTAATAAGATTAAAAAGGGTGACCTTCGTAAATCTATAGGTATTGTATTACAAGATACTAACTTATTTACAGGTACTGTAAAAGATAATATTAGATATGGTAAGCTTGACGCTACAGATGAAGAAATTATAAAAGCTGCACAAATTGCCAATGCTTATGATTTCATTACACGCTTACCTAATGGTTTTGATACAGAACTATCAGGTAATGGATCACAATTATCTCAAGGACAACGTCAATTAATATCTATTGCACGTGCGGCGGTTGCTGATGCTCCTGTAATGATTTTAGATGAGGCAACATCATCAATTGATACTCGTACAGAACTTTTAGTTCAAAAAGGAATGGATCAATTAATGAATGGAAGAACAACATTTGTTATAGCTCATAGACTTTCAACAGTTCAAAATGCAAATGCTATTATGGTTTTAGACCATGGAAGAATTATTGAACGTGGAGATCACGAAGATTTAATTAAAGCTAAGGGAGTATATTATCAATTGTATACAGGTGCATTTGAACTTGAATAACATTAAGACCACTTGGGTGGTCTTTTTGTTAAATAAATAATAATTTTAAGTGTAAAAACACAATCTAAAATGTTATAATAAAACTAATTGGAGGATAGGTAAAATGATTAGAAAATTATTCGCATTAATTATGTTTTTGATTTCAGCAGCAGCAATCGTTATGACACTATTTGGCGTGGTTGCAGTTTGGGATAATGAGGCTATGAGTACTATTTCATCAACATTTGGTGGAGATAGTGTAAAAGAAGAATTTACAGGTCTTCAATATTTCTTAGGTAAAACTGATAAAGATAATATTCTTAACTTTAAAATTTCTACTGTAGGAATGGTTTTAATGGCTTGCCTTTCATTGATGGCTATATTAGCTCTTGTAAGAGTAATATTACCAGGAAGTGGTGGAGATATTTTAGCAGGACTTTTAGTTTTAGCATCTCTTGCGGCTGGAATACTACTAGTAGCTTGTACACAAAAATTCGCTATAGAATTTGATGCCGAAAATTCGGCCGCTATTAATTCATATGCAAAACTTACAGGAAAGAGCATTTATGATGTAGTATCAAATGACCTTAAAATAGGTAGTGCATCAATTATTGCGGCACTATGTTGTCTTGTAAATGTAGTACTTGGAGTACTTGATACTATATTTAATAGAAAAAAGTAAACTAACAAGGACACTTATGTAAAAAGTGTCCTTTTTTAACTTTTTTAACTTATAAGTCTAGTCTTAGAAACAATAAAGTTGTATAATTATATTATCTTAAAGAGAGGAGCATATATATTATGGCAAAGAAAAAAAGTATTGGAACTAGTGCAATAGTTGCGATTGCACAAGTAGCTTTAGCAGTAGTTGCATTCTGTATGTTATTCGCTAAAGCAGTTAAATGGTCAGTAATATCCGGAATTGAAAAAAAATATTCAGGATTTGAAGCATTTTTAGGAAAAGAGGATGGATTTAACGCAACATTTGGTGGAGTAATGGTTGTAATACTATTAATTGCAGTTGCAGTTCTAGCATTATTAAAGATTTTCTTACCAAAGATGTCTAAGCTATTCAATTTCATTATTGTGGCTGCATCAGTAGTTACAGCAGTATTCTTATTCTGCGGAACTACAGGATTAATGATTGACATGGACATTTTTAAAACATCAGATCTTAATTTATCATTAATGGTTGGAGCTATAATTCCAGCAATTATCGCAATTCTAAATGCAGGTGCATCTTTAGTAGATGTATTAGTTTTAGATAAGTAAAATAAATTAAGCTTTGAGCATATTAAATAATATAAGGATTGACATATATTGTTAATCCTTTTATTTTTTTATTAGTCTATCTTAAATTTAGGCAGGGTTCTGTTTTAGTTTTATAATCTAAAATAAATAATACTAATAATAAATCCCCAATATTTTTTGTATTAGGTCATTGTATTTATAAAAATCATTTGGATTTTATTTGAATTATGATATAATAAACAATGTTGGAGGCTTTAATGATGAATACAAAGAAGTTTAAAAGAATTTTTTCACTAGTAAATATTTTATTAGTTGCACTTATATTTGTTTTATTTTTTGGAACATGTTTAGTTATTGATCCTATTAAAGGACTAGATTTATCTAAAATGAAATATGATGGATACCATGCTTTTTTTGGAGTGGGTAGTGAGTTTGGTACATCAGTTGGTTCAATAACAGTTGTGATTTTATTAGGAATTGTTTTAGTATTATCAATTACTACAATCATTTTCCCTAAAATATCAATCATATTTAATGTTATCTCTACTATACTTGTAATAGTAGCTGCATCATTTATTTTTATGGGAACTACAGAATTTATGGTAAATAGATATTCTCAATCAATAGAATATTTTGATTATTATTGTAATGTAGGGCTAGGATATGGCGCAATACTTGCAGGAATTGTTGCTATCCTTATCGGAATATCTTCAATTGCTCAAGAAGTTTATTCGGTTATTAATAAATAATTTGTATAAGGGTTACAAA
>CAVAQB010000063.1:0-6635 GCA_963590725.1 Anaeroplasmataceae bacterium
TTTCAAAAGTAGAGGCAACATGTACAACTAATGGAAATAAAGAATATTATGAATGTTATAAATGTAATAAAAAATTCTCTGACTCAAACGGAGCAAATGAAATTACAAATATCACTTTATTAGCTCTAGGACATAGTTTAACATTAGTAGATAGAAAAGAATCTACAACTACTACACAAGGACACAGTGAATATTTTGAATGTAGTAAATGTAGTAATATCTTTACTGATAGTGAAGGATTACATCCAACTACATTAAAAGCAGTAACTTTACCTTTACATGTACATAATATGGCATATAAAGCTAAAGTTGAGGCAACATGTACTACTGATGGAACAAAAGCACACTATACATGCCAAACATGTTTAAAAAATTATGAAGATGAAGCAGGTAACATAGAATTAACATCACTTGTAATTAATAAATTAGGTCATAGTTTTGAAACTACACTATCATCTGATCAAAATGTGCATTTTAATAAATGTAGTAGATGTGACCAAAGACAAAATGAAGAATTCCATAATTATTATTTAGGTATATGTCAAAATAATGCTTGTTCATATAGTATAAAGGAGCATAATGACACTACTATAACTGTTCCTAGTGGGGTAACAACTATAAATAATATGGCTTTTGCAACATGCCAAAGTATAACTAGTATTAGCTTACCATCTACAATAACTAATATTGGAAATGGTGCGTTTAGTAAAACTAGTATTACAAATATGGAAATTCCAAGTAGTGTAACAAGTATTGCATCTGGTGCATTTATGAACTGTTCTAAATTAAAATATGTATCATTTGCAGATACAAGCATTACAGTTCTTAATGCTCAAATGTTCCAAAATTGCCAAGAATTAGAATATATAATACTTCCAAGTACTGTAACTGAAATTAATCAAGGCTTCTTCAAATCAAATACTCAACAAATAACTATTTATTACAAATCTAGTAAAGAAGCATGGGAAAGTATTGAAAAACATATTAATACAGATCAAGAAGAATTAAACAATGCCAAAGTATGTTATTATGATGAAACAAAAATAAGTGATTCTACTACAACATATTGGCATTATGTAAATGATGTTCCTACTATTAATAAATAATTAATTTGAGAATATTAAACTACATTACATATGAGACTGTTGACAAACTACTTAGAGTAGTCTGTCAGCAGTTTTTATTATTTTATCAATGGATATATAAATTTTTAAAAACTAAAAACTAGTTTAAAAAATGTTTTTTGTTAATCTATAATATTATAAAATTTAAATATTTTATAAAGAAAACGTTTATCATAAAATATTATGCTTGATTAAAATTTATTTAATTTGTGAATATTTAAATAATATGGTATAATATGGAGGATATAATGAAGTAAAATAACTTGCGTTATTAGAAAGGGGTATTTATATTATGAAAAAAAATTTAATATTTTCAATAATATCCTTAATTCTAGCTTCAACGCTTTTAGTGTTTATTTCGTTTGCGTGGTTTACAACTAATAGCGTTGTAAACGCAACAACATTAATTAAGGTAATTGGCGGTACAGATTGTTCATACACATTACAAAGATTTGATACAAATACTGATCTTTGGGTTGATATTAATGAGAATAATCCCCTACAACTAGAAAAATTTACACCTGGGGAATCAATTTATCTAAGATATAAGATAACTTCAACTAAGACTACTAATAGTTATGTACAATCTAATATGGGTTCATATAGTTCGACTCTATCAACTCATCTTAGTGCTGATATAGAAAAGAAGCAAATTTTATTAGATGAAGCATATCAAGTGTTTGACATTATAGATAACACTGATGATACTACTAAAGGTAATTATCCATATGTTACTACATATAATAACCATGTGATTTATAATATTGCTTCAAATGGTAAAATTAGTCTTACTGATTTTTCAAAAATGGAAAATGCAGTAGTAACATATGACTTAGGATCATCAAAAGAAGATTTAAAACCTACAAAGCTTCCTTCATATGATGAATTGACTAAGAAGAGTTTAAGTCAAAATATTTTTGATGGTTCAGGACAAACAATTTATGCTAATTCTACAACTTATTGTTATTTTTCTATTCATTATGAAGATTACGAAACAGTAGAATCTCAAATATATGATACAAATGACTATTTTATATATCAACAATTTAAAATAGAGACAATAAATATTTATCTATAGAATTAGAAGGAGGGATATAAGTGAGAAAAAAAATATTAATAACAACTATAATAATTGCACTTCTTGCCTTATCCTTCGTAGGTTATGGATATGGATATGGATGGTTTCTTAAGCGTTCTGCGACAGAACCTATCGATGCCAATACTAAAGGTATAGTATTTTCATATGAAGTAACAGATGGCTATAATACTAAAAAAGATGTACTTGCTTATTCAGTAAAAAATGTAGCGTTCTTCGATAAAGATAGTGAAAACGAAGGCAAATATTTTAAAGATATGGCATTAGAAATAGAATTTAAAATTACTAATGTTTGTGAATATGATTTAGAAATATCTTTAGAATTTATTCCAACAGAAGAAACAACTACTGCACATTTAGAAGGACTTTTGACAAATCAAAAAATAACATCAACTGCAGATTTAAAGACTGTAGAAGAAGTTCTTACAAAAAATAAAGTAGGCGATAGTGCATCTCAAATTACAATAAAAGAGGCTTTACAGGCAAAAGATGATACAAATACTTCAACTACCGCAACTGGTGGTACTGTAAGTGTATATTTATATTTGTTTGGTGTTCAACCAGATGATACTGCGACTAATGATTTCTTAACAAAAACTTATGGCTTTAGTGTAGAATTAAGTGCTGTAAGATATAAAAGCTCAGATTAATTGAAAAAGATATACTTTGGTATGTCTTTTTTTAGTTGAATAAATATTACTTTGTTTTAAAATTTACAAAATCTTTACATTATATTTACACTTTATTGTAGGCTTAATTTAAATAAATTGTATATAATAAGTATAGAATATGTAAAATATAGGAAAGCGAGAAATATATGGAAATATTTAAAAGTATATTAGCATTACTTGCAGGTACTGGAGTATTTATAACAGGTATGAATCTTATGTCTTCAGGACTTCAAAAACTTGCAGGACCAGGAATGAAGAAGTTGATTGCGAAACTTACTTCAAATAGATTTGTAGGAGTAGGAGTAGGAGCGGCAGTTACGGGAATTATTCAATCCTCTGGAGCTACGACAGTCATGGTTATTGGATTTGTTAATGCTGGAGCTATGACCTTGATGCAGGCAACAGCCTTAATAATGGGTGCAAATATTGGTACAACAGTTACAGGATTACTTGTATCATTACAATCACTAGATATATCTTTATATGCTTCAGTTTTGGCATTTATTGGTGTAATGATGACATTTTTCTCGAGTAGTAAAGTTAAACAAACAGGTAATATTTTATGTGGACTTGGATTAATCTTTATAGGACTTGATTTGATGTCAGCGGCATTTGAAAATGATGCTATAAAGGATATGTTTAAAAATGTGTTTACAACTGTAGATTTTCCACTTTTATTATTATTGCTAGGAATTATTTTTACTGCATTAATTCAATCATCGTCTGCAATTACAGGACTTGTAATTGTTATGGCATCAAGTGGAGCTATATCATTAGATTCATCATTATTTATTATTCTTGGTGCGAACATTGGTACATGTGTTACAGCACTTCTTGCGACAATTGGTGCCTCTACAAACGCTAAAAGAACAGGTATTATTCACTTAATGTTTAACATGATTGGTACTTGTATTTTTACAATATTTATTTGGATATTTAAAGATCAAGTAGTTAGATGGCTACATCACATAAATAATGTATCGTATGAGATTGCATTATTCCATGTAATATTTAATCTGACAACTACACTTTTATTATTACCATTTATAAAGCAATTAGTATCTCTTGCGGAGCATATTATTCCAGATAGAGTTAAGAAGATAGAAAATACACTAAAATATATTGATGATAGATTACTTGCAACTCCTTCAATTGCCTTAATGCAAGTAAAGAAGGAAATTGAAAATATGGCTGAACTTTCATTAGAAAATTTAGCTGATGCATATTCAATAATAAATACAATGAATTTAGAAAACAGCAATAAGATTAATTCTGTTGAAGATCAAATTGATTTTATTAATATTAGTGTAACTAAGTTTTTAGTAAAACTATCAGGTCGCTTAGATGGTAGTCAAGGAGAACAGGTTGGTTCATATTATCACGTTGTAAATGATATTGAGCGTATTGGTGATTATGCAATTAATATTTTAGAGATTGCATCAGAAATGAAAGAAAAAGGAATTGAGTTTTCTTATGATGCTAAGAATGAATTAAATTCTATGTATGAACTAATAGGTAAGATGTATGGAATAGCTATGAATACCTTTGATTCCTCTAAAGAGGTTAATCTAGATGAACTTTCAAAATATGAAGCGGAAACAGATGATTTAAAGAAAAAATTTTCGATTGCTCATTTTGAAAGATTATCAAAAGATAACTGTACAATGGAACTTGGAAACTATTTTGAAATTTTAATTTCATATCTTGAACGTGTAGCTGACCATTTAACTAATATTGGATATTCAATTGAAAACCCAACAGGAGATCAACCGCTAGCTCTAAAAGGTGAATAATTTATTAAAATTGGAGGGACTCTTTATGAATTACACTATATATTCTGTAGAAGATGATAAAGATATATCAATGATTATAAATAGAACACTTACTAAGCAGGGTTATACTGTTTTGAGTTTTTATGATGGCGCATCTTTCTTTAAAAAATTTGAAGAGAAAAAACCAGATTTAGTATTGCTTGATATGATGCTTCCAGATTATTCTGGTACTGAAATTTTACACTACATTAGAAGTAATAACATAAACGATGATTTGCAAGTAATTATAATTTCAGCAAAATCACTTGTAAGTGATAGAGTTGATGGATTTGACAATGGTGCTGATGACTATATAGTAAAGCCTTTCGATTTAATGGAACTAGTTGCGCGTGTAAATGCGCGATTAAGAAAGGTTAAAAGAGATTCTTTATATTCAGTTGGAAATATTATTCTTGATATAAATGCTCATATATGTAAGAAAAATGGTGAAATCATTAATCTTACAATAAAGGAATTTGATATATTTGCCCTACTTCTAAAAAATAGAGGTAGTATTGTTACAAAAGAAGAAATTCTAAAGTCTATTTGGGGACATAAAGATTTAGAAACAAGAGCTATTGATATGCATATAATGTCTTTAAGAAAAAAAATAAATGACGAAGGTTTAATTGAGACTATTCATGGTCTTGGTTATAAGATTTCATAATGAAAAGAAGATTTATATTAATTAATTTCATAGTTGTTGTTACATCTTTGTTATTGTTTTTAATTATATCAGCTCTTGTTGTTAATCACACTAACCAAAGAAACATGGAATCTGAAATAAAAAATTATCTATCAATTGTATCGGAAGAATATGATGGAACAAATATGGAAAATGTATGTTTAAACATAACTAAGGCTAACAATAAGATTCGTATTACATTTATATCTTTTGATGGAACGGTATTATATGATAGTGTATCAGGTACTGAAGAAAATCATTTAGGAAGACCTGAAATAGAAAATTTGGGTAGTGTATATCATAGATATAGTAAAACAGCGAAAGAAAATATGTTTTATGTAGCTACTCTTGAAGAAAATGGCGATGATAAAGTATACATTCGTATTTCTATGCCAGAGACATCTATTACTAACCTTACAAATACACTTGTATGGTTTGGAATAGGTACAATTGTAATAATAACAATAATATCTACTATTGTAATATCCGCAACCGCAAAGAGGGTTGTAGAACCTTTGAATCATGAAGTAGAAAAATTATCACAAATTGTAGGAAGAGCGCCAAGATATAATGGAAATGATATTGAAAGATTATCATTTCAAATTGATAGAACAAGAGATCTTATTGAAGATAAGATTTCAAAAATTGAAACCGAAAAGAAAAAAACTGATTATATTATAGAAAATATAAAACAAGGTTTAATAATTATTGATGGTGCAGGCAATATTATTTTAATTAATAAAACAGCCTCAAAAATATTTAATATATCGTATGAAAATATTGAAGATAAAAATTATTTTTTATCATTTATTGATAATAATATAAAAAACGCAATTGATAATGCTAGATTAAATGGTTTATCATCTAAGGTTGAATTTAGTAAAGGAGATAATAACTACAATATTTCATTATCTCCACTAGATGCCTCCTTTGTATTAAATGATAATAATCATGGGGTAATAATGTTTATATTCGATATAACAGATAATAAAAGGCTTGAAAAAACTAAAGCCGAATTCTTTGCGAATGCTTCACATGAATTAAAATCGCCTCTTACAACTATACTTGGATATCAGCAAATGATAAATGAAGGTATTGTAGAGGATAGTGAAGAAATAAGTCTATATACAGCTAAAACTATTAAAGAAGCTAAAAGAATGAATCAAATAATTACAGAGATGCTTGAACTATCACGTCTTGAGGTTAATAAAACAGACAATAAAGTAGATCTTACCCCATCTCTTATAA
>CAVAQB010000064.1:0-6344 GCA_963590725.1 Anaeroplasmataceae bacterium
AGAGAGGTGTTAAAAATGGAAGAAAATAAAAAGGATGAAAATGTAGAAGAAACTAAAGAAACTGCTCAACAAGAAACTGAAAATAAAGATTCTAAAAAAGAAGGATCATGGTTTAAAAACACATGGGATACAATTTATAATAAATTAGGATTTAAAAATCTACTTATTATAAGCTATAGTGCCCTTGGCGTAATAATTTTAGCCTTAATTATATCAGTATCAGTAGTTGGCGTTAAGCATGGTGATCTTAAAAACCAATCATCAAATTCTACATTCTCTGCAAAAGATGAAAAGTCATTTAATAAATGGAAAAAGGGCGTTATGTCATCATTCAATTATGATGGAGAATATACTCTTGATGAAACTGCAGATTCGAAAACATACAAAGGTGATACATTAATAGATAATGACAATGCTACTGTTAAAGCAATGATATTACCTAATGGACAATATGCTTATTCAATGAAACTAACTTCTAATGGAACAGCAGCAGATTCAGAATATGAAGTAATTAAAAATGATAATGGGGTATATAAATTTGCAGGTAACGAACAAGAAAGCAGTAAAAGTTATTATGCTGTTGATAGCCAATATTATAAAGAAGCTGCAACATATATAATGGATTTTAATACTGACGACTTCGGTGAGGTTTATGTTTGTGCTAGCGCATCATCTTTAGATGAAATAGAAAACATCGCAAGAATTACATCTATTTATACGCTAGGTGTTAGTATATCAAATTTTGAATGTTCTATCGAAAGTAAAAAAGGTGCTATATCATTAAATGTAAAATATTTAGTACAAGATATTGATTCTGATTATTTTGAAGATACTATTTATGATATTACAATAGATGTGTCAAAAGGACATATATCAAAAATTGTGTATACAACAACATTAACTGAAGATATGATAGATGATAGTGAATCTGATACTAAAGTTATAAATTCAAAAGTTTATAATTATACATATAGTTCAGATATAACTTTCCTTAATTCACTAATAGATGGTAAGAATGATTTTTCAGGAAAAGAAATGAAAAAGTATGATGCATCAGTTAGGTATTATGTAGAAGGTGGATTACTTGGAGAAATATCTAATTATAATAATGAACCTGTTAATCCATATTTTAGTGGTTATACATGGTATCTTGATAAAGAATGTACTAAACAGTATAACAATGAGCCTGTAGTAACAGGTGGATTAGATTTATATGGTAAATTAAATGCGCAAACAGATGGTAAGGCACACTTTATTATGTTAAAAAATCACCATTATATATACCCAGATAATTATGCTGAATTATTAAAGGAAGAAGATAATGTAAGAGCTGACGTTTTATCTTCAAATGTTTCTGATACTTCTGACTTCATTAATGATGAGTTTGAGGATTATAATGTAAAAATCACAATGAATGGAAAAGAATATAGTGTAAAAGAATTAAGCGAATATACATTTGAAGCTAATAAGATTTATACTCTATCTTATACAGTTAATGCTAATCCATTCTATGCATAATTTATAATTTAATATATAAAACAAATAAAAACCCCTAAAGTTGTAAAATAGAAAAACTTAGGGGTTTTTAATATATGTTTTAACATAGAGCGTGAACTAGAAAAAGCTAAAAATAATAATCAAAAAGATGAAATAATAAAATATTCAATCTTATTATCTATATTAAAAATAATACTGTAATAGCTATAAGTATTAAAGGTATTGATAATATAACTCCATATTTTATAAAAGTTTTAAAATTAAAATCCACATCATAAAGTTTAAGAATTGATAACCACATAATACCTGCTAGTGCGCCAAGAGGTGTAAGATATGCCCCAAGGTTTGAACCAATAATAGTTGCGTAAATAGCTTTAATAGAACCACCATATGATAACACATTTGAATATAAAACAGACATTGGTATATTATTCATAACATTACACATTAGATATGCAGATATACCATAAGAATATGTTTCGTTTGTTTTAGATAATAAATTAAATAACTTTTCTGTGTACCCATTAATATTTAATGCTTCAACAAGTATGAACATAGATATTAAAAATGGTATTAATGAATAAGGTAATCTTTTAAAAGAATAATATAAAATCTTTTTTTCTTTCTTGGTAATTAATGTGTATAAAGAAAGGAATATAAAAAGTGTAATAGATAGGGTTAATGTTATTAGATACATTTCAATATCTATATAATTAGATATCGCAAGAAGTATAGTTGATAATATTAAATGAAGGATAGATACTATTACAGGTAATTTATTTAATTTTGGAGCTTCTTCTTCTAGATTAACTACGATTTTATCGCTAAGAGATTTATGGAATAACAAAATAAGAAGCCCATATAAAGAGACTGATGTAACAAGTGTTGGAAGCCACATATTTTTTAAGTATTCCATAAAACTTATATCATTTGATAGTGATAATAATATATTTGTAGGATTACCTACAAGTAACATCATAGAAGCGGTGTTAGCGGCTGTAAATTCCATCACAAGATATGGAATAGGTTTTATACCGCTGCGCTTTGTAAAATAAATAATAAAAGGTGTAAATGTAAGTATTATAATATCGTTTGATGTAAATATAGTAACTAAGCTAATAAGTATGTATAGGATAGTAAATAATATATATTGGTTATTCTTACAAATGCGTACAGCTTTATAAGTTAGATAGTTAAAAAAGCCTAAATTATCCGATACAATGGACAAGAATGTCATTGTAATAAATAAAACTAATATTTTTATGGGGGATATTAAAGGATTTTTAAAAAGCGAATTGTAAATTTCTTTTGGAGTTATCTGCATAAATAGAATCATAAAAAGAGCCCCTAAAAGAGCTATTAGATAATAAGTATCAATTTTCCAAATTTTTGGCTTAAAAATTATTGATAATATTAATAACATAGATGTTATTATAAAAATCGCAAGACTCACGCTATCACCTAAAAGATATTATACAACTTTTCGCTAGATTTAAAATCCTAAATATAATATAATGTTTATGGTGATTTGAATGATACTTGATTATTTATATCACGTTAAAAAGGTTAAGGATTTAGTTGACGCACAAAATGTGATAATAAAAAACACCTGTGATAATTTTAATATAAGTTTAGTAGCTATAGATTTTTTAAAAAATGAAAAATCTATTTTTGTCGTTACTCCAAATATATATTTAGCACAAAAATATTATGATGAACTAATTAATTTAGTGAGTGAAGAAGATGTTTTATTTTTTCCAGCAGATGAACTTATTACTGCATGCATGGTTATGGAAAGCGGAGACTTTAAGTACGAAAGAATTAATACAATACTTTCTTTATTAGAAAATAATAATAAAAAGATTGTTATTACAAATTTCGCGGGAGCTATACACTATGAATTCTCACCTAAATATTTTTTTGATAGCATTATAAATATTCACCTAGGGGATACTATTGATATATTTGAACTTATAAAGAAATTACAAGCGTTAGGATATAAGAATGAATATACTATAACTAAAACAGGTGAATTTTCTCATAGAGGAAGCATATTAGATATATTCCCACTTAACCATGATAAACCAATACGTATTGATTTTTTTGGAGATGAAATTGATACATTAAAATCTTTTGATATAGATACTCAAAGATCTATTGATAATATAAAGGATGTAACAATATATCCTGTAACAGAGTTAATATATGATGATAATTTATCTGAGATAGCGTCAAAGGCTATATCGGATTTTATTCTTAATAACAAACTTAAACAAACCGCTATTGAGCGCCTTGATAAAGCGAGAATTGATATTGAGGAAAGAGCTAATCTTGATATGCTTACTCCATATATTAGTTTCTTTGGTGAAAAACTTAATACTATTTTTGATTTTAGAGAGAATAGAAAAGTATATTTTATTGACCCATATAAGATTGATAATGAAATTGAGCGTATGAATAGGGATTTAGAGGAATATGCTTTAAATATTGGTGATGAGACATTAGGAAAAATTACTTATTTTTTACCTGTAAAAGAATTTTTAAGTCTTTCTAATGTAGTGTGCGAGGGTGTTGTTTCTAAATATAAGACTGCACTTGATGTTGGGGCGATAGATGTAGCTATGTTTAAATCGAACCCAAAAGAAATATTAAAAGAGATTAAATCTTCATATAAAATTAAAAATATAATACTTGCGATAGAAGATGAGACTAGATATAAATATATGATGGATTATCTAGAGGAGAATAGTTTAAGAACTGTAACTATCAAGGATATTTCAAATATAACTCCAGATAAGATTAATGTTATAAGAGAATATGCTGTATCGTTTAATATGGTTTCATCTGGAACTATTATTTTATCTGAAAAGAATTTATTTGAAGTTAAGTATGCACAAAGAAAGATAAAGTTCAAATCAATATATAAGAATACTTATAAGATATCTAAATACGATGAGCTTAAACCAGGGGATTATGTGGTTCATTATGATTATGGTGTAGGTAAATATTTAGGCCTTAAAACAATGGAGAGTGAGGGACTTAAAAGAGATTATCTTCAAGTACAATACGCAAAAGGAGATAATCTATATATTCCTCTTGAACAAATTCAACTTATTCAAAAATATGCAACGCCAGATGATAGAATAGTTAAGCTTAATGATTTATCTTCGAGCCAATGGGCTAAGGCTAAGATGAGGGTTCGTAAGAAGGTAAGAGATATTTCTGATATGCTTATAAAACTTTATTCCGCTCGTAAGACTGTAGAAGGATTTAAATATTCTAAGGATTCATCTACAATGCTTGAATTTGAATCTGATTTCAAATTTGAAGAAACAAAAGATCAATTAAAAGCGATAGAAGATGTAAAACGTGATATGGAATCAAGTTATCCAATGGATAGACTTGTATGTGGAGATGTTGGATATGGTAAAACAGAAGTAGCGCTTCGTGCTGCCATGAAGGCAGTTCTTGATGGTAAGCAAGTATGCGTTTTGGCACCTACTACAATTTTATCGAGACAGCATTATTATACATTTAAGGAAAGAATGGATAAGTATGCTGTAAGGGTAGAGCTATTAAATAGATTTGTTTCAGCAAAAAAACAAAAGGAAATAATTGAAGCGATTAAGAAAGGTTCAGTTGACGTAGTTATTGGAACTCATAGAGTTTTATCTAAAGAAATTGAATTTAAGGATTTAGGACTTCTTGTAATTGATGAGGAACAAAGATTTGGTGTTACACATAAAGAGCGTATAAGAGAAATGAAAGTAAATGTAGATACAATCACATTATCAGCAACTCCAATTCCACGTACTCTTCAAATGTCTTTAGCGGGAATCCGTGAGCTATCTATGATAGAGACACCACCTCGTAATAGATATCCAATTCAAACTTATGTTTTAGAACGTAATGATTCTATAATAAGAGATGCGATTACAAGAGAAATGTCTCGTGGTGGACAAGTATTTTATATGTATAATAGAGTTGAAGATATTGATCTTGTGGCATCCCACATTAAATCTCTTGTCCCAGAGGCAAGAATATGCATAGGGCATGGTAGGATGAAAAAAGAGGATTTAGAAAATACTCTTGTTAAATTTGTTGATCATGAATATGACATATTGGTATGTACTACAATTATTGAGACAGGACTTGATATTCCTGATACTAATACAATTATTGTGCATGATGCGGATCGTTTAGGATTGTCTCAACTATATCAAATAAGAGGTAGAGTTGGAAGATCTGATAAGATTGCGTATGCATATTTAATGTTTGCGCCTAAGAAAGTATTAACAGAAGAATCACAAAAAAGGCTTTCGGCTTTAAAAGAATTTAGTGATTTGGGCTCTGGATTTAGAATAGCGATGAGAGACTTATCTATAAGAGGCGCTGGTGATATTTTAGGCGCTGAACAGTCAGGGTTTATTGAATCTGTTGGAATTGAAACATATCTTGAAATTCTTGAAGAAGAATTAAAAAATAAAGAGAGTAATAAAAAAGATGATGAAGTGATAGAGGCACAACCCGAGAAGGATGTGTCATTATCAAGGGTTTATACATCACGTCATATCGATGATAAATATATATCATCAGATGATGTACGTATAGAAATTCATAAGAAAATCGATAAGATAGAAAAAGAAAAAGATTTAATTTCATTAGAAGAAGAATTAACTGATAGATTTGGACAATTTTCAAATGAGCTTGAAAACTATATGTATGAAAAATTATTTAAAAAATTATGCGATAAACTTGAAGTAATAAAAATAGAAAATGATTTTAAATTGTTATCTATTTATATATCGGATGCTAAATCAAGAGAAATAGGCGGAGAAAAGCTATTC
>CAVAQB010000065.1:0-10216 GCA_963590725.1 Anaeroplasmataceae bacterium
GGATTATATATACGTATTCTTTTAAAAGAAAAATAATAGTGATGGATTATACAATTAGGGTAGGGGTTTATAACCTTGATTGTTATAACTATAGTGGTATTTTGTTATATTCTCTTGAGGAATATAGTGATTTAAAAACTATTAAGCTTGAATCAGATAGAATTATTGAACATACTAAGTATACAAACCAAGAAGATATGATAATTGATGCATTAATTAAAATTTATTTAAGTAAAAAGTAATAAAATCCCGCTATATATAATGTGGAGGGATAAATATGAAGAAGAAATTATTTATTTTAATTATTTTTTTAATAGGTCTATTTAGTATAAAGGTATATGCTTATGATGAATATGAATATTCATTTACATGGAAAAATACAGAAGTATATGTTCCGGTAAATGATTCGATTGCGAATTATTTAAAGCTACCTAGTGCTACACTTTGTAGAAATGGACTACCAACAAATGAATATGTAGGAATGCTTTATGGTGAGGATGATACAGATCCTGATTTGATTAACACAAGAGTTCTTGGTACATATTATTTAACCTATAGGGCTGTTTCAACAATTGAGGAAACAGCTAGAGTATCATTTATAGTCGTAGATAATAGCGCTCCATATATAGAAGAAATTGTACCGCTCAAATGTAGTGTTTCATCATCTATTAATTATGACCTTTATTTTAGTGTGTCGGATAATTATTATTCATATGATGATTTAAAAATTGTATATGATGATAGAGAGGTTAATTATAATACGGTAGGTGAATATAATTTTTATGTTGTGGCATCAGATCCTGCTGGGAATGTTTGTAGATATGAAACCACAATATCTATAACCAAATTAACAGCTGAGCCTAAATATGAGCCGAATGCTAAAAGTTATGAAATTCCTTATGGCAATCTTTTTGTCCCATCAAATTTTTTTACAGCATATGATGCATCTGGTAAAAATATTTCATCTAATATAGAAGCAGAACTTGATACAACATCTCTTGGAAATCACAAAGTGCTATTTAGCGTTCTAGATGAATATGGTAATAAGACTGTATGGAGTCAAGATATTTTAGTTTATGATGATGTATTGCCGACTATAAAACTTTATAAAGATAGAATTGAGTTAAGCGTAGGTGAAATAGATACTATTGATGCGGCATATTTTTTAAAAAATGTGGAAACATTAGAGGATAATTCAAAAATAAAGAGTGTTGATATAGAATATTCTTCTATTAAAAAATCAATAGGTGAATATGAGGTGACATACAAGGTTACAGATATTGCGGGAAATATTACAACCAAAGCGTTAGCCGTAAATGTTGTATGTAATAGTGTTCCTACAATAGAAGTAAATGATATTTATATTTATGTTAATGATAATATTAATTATTATAGTTATTTTAAAGTTTATGATACATATGATGGTGATATTACAGTGTTGGCAGAAATAGATGATTCTAATGTTGATGTATCAAAAGAGGGCGTATATTTTGCATATATAAGCGTTAAGAATTCATATGGAAAAACAAATTACGCAACTATAACTGTGCATGTTAAAAAGAGTTTTATTAGTAAATATTATTGGTTATTTTTAATACCTCTAGGAATTGGCGCAGTGGTGGCATTTATATTTATTAAAAAGCGTAAAAGCTTAATTTAAAAAATAATAAATCATGATATAATAAATCTATACAATTTTAAGTAAAGGAGGAATATCATGATATCATTTCTATATGGTCAAACAGAATATAATATGCTTAAAAATTCAATACATTTAGATGATTATATTAGAGTATCTAAGGAATATGGATATAGTATGCTTTCACTTACTGATGATAATATGGCGGGTAATTATAAGTTTTATAATTTATGCAAGAAAAATGATATTCTTCCATTAATTGGTCTTGAGATTTCGCTTAATGATGTTAACATACTTCTATATGCATTAGATAATTTAGGATATTCTAATCTATGCATGATTTCATCTTTAAAAGAATGTAATTCTTGTGTTAATATAGAGGATTTATATAAGTATCAAAAAGGAATATATTTTGTCCTAGTTGGTAATTTAGAATATTATTTTGATATTAAAGATAATATTGATAACCTAGCTATAGGGGTTCAATATAATGATGTTAATGCGTTTAATTTCGCAAAAAAACATGATATTATGGCTTTTCCTATAAGTGAGACCTGCTACTTATATGATAATGAAAGAGTCGTATATGAAGCATTATGTAAAATAGGTAATAATAAAATTAAAGATGGTGACTTATATTTAAAAAATCAAGATGAATTAAAAAAAGATTTTAGTGGTATGGAAATATTATTTGACAATCTTGATGTGTTAAAAAATATGATATCACTTGATTTATCAAATAGAATTGTAAAAATGCCCGCATATCCACAAAAAACAGGTAAAAGTAGTAAAGAATATTTAAAGTCATTATGTTATAAGGGCCTTGAAAAAAGATTACAGGGTGTTAATGCAGACAAAGATTTGTATAAAAAAAGGTTAGACTATGAACTTTCTATAATAGATAAAATGGGATATAATGATTATTTTTTAATCGTTTGGGATTTTATTAAGTTCGCTAAAAACAACGATATTTTAGTTGGACCTGGAAGAGGAAGTGGAGCCGGATCACTTGTTGCCTATTCTATTGGAATTACTGCGGTAGATCCCTTAAAATATAATCTTTTATTTGAACGTTTCCTAAATCCAGAACGTATATCAATGCCTGATATAGATACAGATATACCAGATAATAGACGTGATGAGGTTATAGCGCATGTTCACGAACTATATGGTGATAATCATGTATGCTACATAACCGCATTTGATACCTTTAAAGTGAAATCTGCAATAAGAGATTTAGGAAGAGTATTATCTCTTGATGAAAAACTAATTTTTGAATTATCAAACCAAATAACTAAAAAAATTGATGAAAATCTTACTTACTATACTGCCTCGCATGAAGATATCAAGAAAATACTTGAGGATTTGATGGGACAAGTTTCAGGTGATGCGTATAAATTTCTATTTATAGCCTCACGCATGGAAGGACTTCCACGTCATATTTCAACACATGCGGCTGGTATTATAATTTCATCTGTTGACCTTAATTCATTTATTCCATTACAAAACGGAATAAATAATATTAAACAATCTCAGCTAGAAGCGCATGATCTTGAAGAGATTGGACTATTAAAAATGGACTTCTTAGGCATAAGAAATTTGTCAATAATAGACTCTATTATGAAGGAAATTGGTGGGTTTAATGCGATTAACCTATATAATAAGATACCTCTTAATGATAAGAAAACATATGACTTATTGTGCCGGGGAGAGACACTTGGAATATTTCAATTAGAATCTGATGGTATTACAAGAACTATTATGAAACTTCATCCGGATAGAATTGAGGATATAGTTGCCGTACTTGCTTTATATAGACCAGGTCCTATGGAAAATATTGATGAATTCATTTCACGTAAGCATGGAAAGAAGTTTGACTATATCCACCCAGATTTAAAGGATATTTTAAGTGAGACATACGGAATTATTGTTTATCAAGAACAAATAATGCTTATTGCTCAAAAGTTTGCAGGATATTCACTTGGTGAAGCTGATGTGCTAAGACGTGCTGTATCAAAGAAAAAGGAAGAAGTTTTAATTTCTGAACGTGATAAGTTTATTGAATCATCAATAGCTAAAGGATATGATATGGATACTGCTAATAAGATTTATGATGATATTGTAAAATTTGCAAATTATGGATTCAATAAATCGCATTCAGTGGCATACGCATTATTTTCATATGTAATGGCTTATTTTAAGGCTAATTATCCAACTGTTTTTGTATCAAAGATATTAAACAATGTAATAGGTTCTACAAAACATACACTCTCTTATCTTTCATATGCAAAAAGATGCGGATTAAAGGTGTTACCACCATCAGTCAATTACGCCTCAAACTATTATGTCGTGCATGGCAATAATATATTCATTCCTTTTAATCAAATAAAGGGTGTTGGAATTCAACAAGCACAAGATATTATTTTAGAAAGAAAAAATGGAATGTTTAAAAGCTTTAATGATTTTAAATCAAGAACTAAAATACAAGAATCATCTCTTGAAGCGTTAATATATAGTGGTGCATTTGATGAATTTGGACAAACAAAGAAGAGTATGCTTGATGATATTTCTGGTTCGTCAATTATTGTAGATAATTTCTTAGAGGATAGAATATTATCTTTAGATGAAATAGATGATATAACTCTTGGCGAAATGGAGAAGAAATATTTAGGATTTAATCTTAAATATAATATATTTAATAATATTGATTATTTGATTAGAAAAAATAAAGCTTCATATCTAAATAACTTGAAGCCTAATCAAAATTATAGATTTGTAGCATCATTTACGGACTGCAGGGAACTTATTACTAAAAATAATGAATTAATGTTAATCGGTTCTATTAATGATGGAATAAATTTAATGTCTATGGTAATATTCCCAAAAAATTATACTGTAATAAAGCCAATATTCAAATATAACAAATTATATATTATTGATGGAAAAACTAATTATGATGATAAGAGGGCAAGACTACAAGTTATAATTAACAAAGTAAATTCAATAAAGTAAAAAAAATAAGGTGCTAGATTTTTCTAACACCTTTTATCTATTAAAATTTTTCTACAAGAACTTTTTTTAATTTTGCAAATCTTGGAAGACCATCTTCAAGAGGGGCTTTCATATCTCCTTGAATTAAAGGAAGTGCATAATCAATATATTTTTGGTTTAAACCAGTTCCCTCAGGAGTAATCCAATCAGTAGGAACAGTTTGTTCTGCGTTTGCAGCAACATCTAAATCGAGAAGAACATACTTGCATGTGTATTTACCGTCGACATATTCTCTTTTGAATGCGACCATCTTATCAGTTATACCTGATGTTGCAGCCTTAACAGCTTCAACTCCAGCGTTAAATGCTTCGTTAATATCAGTTTGAGAAGCTAGATGTTGTGCGCAACGTTGAAGAAGTGAAAATTCAATAGCTCTTACTTTAATACCAAAATGTTCTTTTAATTTTTGGGCTAATACTTGAGCAGTACCACCAAGTTGAGCGTGTCCAAATGAATCTTTTTCAAGGTCTGAGAATAATTCAGGAACATATTTACCTTCTTTAGTTTTAACACCTTCAGATACAGCAATAATTACTTTATTATTTTTAGAATAGGCTTTTTCAACATCACTGATGAATTTATCAAAGTTGAATTCTACCTCAGGAAGGTATATTAAATCAGGTCCTTGTCCTTTATATGAAGCTAGTGCTGATGCAGCAGTAAGCCATCCAGCATTTCTTCCCATAACCTCAACTACGGCTATCATAGGTGTATCATATACTATAGCATCCTGTCTTAATTCCATAAAAGTAGTTGCTACATATTTTGCAGCAGAACCATATCCAGGGCAGTGGTCTGTTCCTGCAAGGTCATTATCAATAGTTTTAGGAACTCCGATACATTTGATATCCCATCCACTTTGCTTCATAAACTTAGATACTTTATTACAAGTGTCCATTGAATCATTTCCACCATTATAGAAGAAGAAACGAATATTATATTTCTTAAAAACTTCAAGTAGTCTATTGTAATCACTAGGATCTACTGATGCATCTTTTAATTTATATCTTACAGAACCAATTGATGATGAAGGAGTAGTTTTTAAAAGCTCAAGTTCATTCATATCTTCTTTTGAAATATCATAGAACTCTTCATTAAGTATTCCTTTGATTCCGTGCTTTGCGCCATAAACCTCAGTAATACAGTCGTTTCTTAATGCTTCAATAAAAACTCCTGCAGCTGATGCGTTAATAACTGATGTAGGTCCACCAGATTGTCCTAATATACAGGCACCTTTTAGTTTTTCCATATGTTAATATCTCCTTTGTGTTTAATTACATACATTCTATATTATATTATAAGTAAATTAAAAAGCAATGTTTTTTAAATAAATGTTCATACCTGATTGAAAAAAAATATTCAAAATAATTGTAGATTAAAATTATTTATGATACAATAAATAAGGGATTAAAAGAGTCAGTTAGATTGACAAAATCAAATTATTAAAACAAGGAGCAAAAAATATATGAAAAAGACTAAAGTCGTTTGTACTATTGGACCTGCATCAGAGCAAAAAGAAACTCTTGAGAAATTAATTGGAGCAGGTATGAATGTAATGCGTATGAATCTATCTCATGGAGACCATGTAGAACAAGGATTCCGTATTGATAATGTAAAGAAGATTAACGAAGAAAAGGGACTAAACATCGCTATGATGCTTGATACTAAAGGTCCTGAAATTCGTACTGGATATTTAGAGAATGATGAGCCAGTTGTTCTTCGCGAAGGAGAAGAAATCCGTATTACTATGGATTATTCATTCCTTGGAAACGCAAAGAAGATTGCTATCTCATACCCTGGATTATATGATGATATCTCAGTTGGAGGAAGAATTCTAATTGAGGATGGAAACTTAACACTTACTGTTAAGGAGAAAGATGAGAAGGCACGTGAATTAGTTTGCCGTATCGAAAATACTCGTAAGATTAAAAATAAGAGAAACTGTAATGTACCAGGTGTTAAACTTAATATGAAGTATATTGCACCAAAGGATTTAGATGATATTAATTTTGCATGTGAAAGAGGTCTTGACTTTATCGCTGCATCATTCGTACGTCGTCCTCAAGATATTCAAGACATCCGTGATATCTTAGCTGCTAACCATAATGATCATATAAAGATCATCTCTAAGATTGAAAACCAAGAGGGTGTTGAAAATATGGAGAAGATTATCGAGTTATCTGATGGTGTCATGGTTGCCCGTGGAGACCTAGGAGTAGACGTTGATGCTTGGGATCTTCCAACAATCCAAAAAGATATGATTTTCTTAGCACAATCTCAAGGAAAGATCGTTGTTACAGCTACACAAATGTTAGATTCAATGATTCAAAATCCAAGACCTACACGTGCTGAAATTTCTGACGTTCATAATGCAGTTCTAGATGGAACAGGTGCTACAATGCTTTCTGGAGAGTCTGCTCAAGGAGATTATCCATTCGAGGCTGTATCATATATGTCTAAGACTGATGAGCGTGCTGAGGATGATATCGATCATAATTTAATGATTGAAAATGTTATGAACTATGATGATGAAAAGAATGAGCTTGACGCAATCGCATTATCTGTTGCTACAATCGCTAAGGAGTTCACAGTTTCTGCAGTTGTTGCTGAGGGAACTGAAGAGTTCGCATTCAAGATTTCTAAGTTTAGACCAGATGCTGATGTATTCTTTGCAGTAGATAATAGAGATTCTGCTCGTACTCTACAACTTGCTTGGGGTGTTCAACCAGTAGTTGGTAAGATTGCTGATGCAAAGGCAGCTGCTAAGACTGCTCTTAACCTTGAGGCTGGAGATGCAATTCTTGTTGTAACAGCTGATGGAGTTAAGTTCGAGACTCTTGACTAATTAATAGTTAAATTATTTAAAGGAGATTTTAAAAATCTCCTTTTTTTATGTTATACTTTAACTAGGTGGTATTTAAATGAAATATTATGCAGTAAAAATCGGAAAAATTCCAGGCGTTTATGAAACATGGGATGAAGCACAAAAAAATGTAGTAGGCTTTAAAGGAGCCTTATATAAATCGTTTAGTTCTAAGGATGATGCCTTGGCTTTTTTGAATGATGAAAAAAAAGAGGCTGAAAACCTTACAGAATCAAGCGCATATATAGATGGTTCATATAACGCAAAAACTGGTGAGTATTCATTTGGAGCTGTATTATTTAATGATGGTAAAGAAATTAGATTTAAGAAAAAATATTTAAAAGATGAATACTCATCTCACCGCAATGTTGCGGGTGAAATAAAAGGTGCAGGATTTATATTGAATTACTGTGTTAATCATGGCATTAAAAAATTAGATCTTTATTATGATTATGAGGGTATTCATGCATGGTATGCTGGTATTTGGAAGGCTAAAAGTGAGATAGCTTTAAAATATGTGGAATTTGCCAAAACAATAAGAGATAAAATAAACGTTAACTTTATAAAGGTTAAATCTCATACAAATGTTTACTATAATGAAATAGTGGACCAATTAGCAAAAGAAGCATTAGGTATAGAATGATTATTGAAAAAAATCGCTATTTATTATAAAATATCATTGTATGTAAATTTTTTATAAAAAATATGTAAATTTTATGTAAAATGGAGATTAATCAATGGAAATATTTAGTATATTAAGTATCGGATTTTCTGATATGAAAACGTGGCAAGCCGTTCTTTATATTTTATGCGGACTTGGAATATTCCTATATGGAATAGGACTTATGGGAAATAGCTTAAAAGTATTGGCTGGTTCTCGTATTAAAAATGTTATTGAAAAATTTACGGATAATCCATTTAAAGGACTCATTGTAGGACTTGCTGTAACAATGATTACCCAAAGTTCATCAGGTACTTCAGCACTTGCAGTATCGCTAGTCGCAGCAGGATTAATGACATTTAAACAATCACTAGGTATTTTACTTGGTGCGAATATTGGAGGTACAATTCTACCTTTATTACTTGCGGCACTTGATAATTTTAAGGTAATGCCTATTGTAGCGGTAATTTTAGTATTTATAGGTGCTGTAGTTGACTTTTTAGCTAAAAAGAAGAAAGTTAAACAAATTGGCGCAGTAATCTTAGGATTTGGATTTATTTTCTTTGGAAATACTATAATTGATATGTCTTTTGATACTATTCTTGAAACATATCATGATCAAATAGTTGATTTATTTAAATCTATTTCAAATGTACCAATATTAGGAATTCTTGTTGGTGTTGTATTTACATTAATAGTTCAATCATCAGCATGTACTATTTCTATTGTTCAAGGAATATATAGAGGTGGCGCTATAGTATTAAAGGGTGGACTATCTATAATGCTTGGCGCAAATATCGGTACGACAATTACTGCCTTCCTTGCATCTCTTGGCTCAAATAAAACCGCAAGAAGAGTTGCGATTGCGAATATTTTATTTAAATTATTTGGAGTAATATTCTTTGGAATGATTTTATGGATTCCATTTAAACTCATTGTATATTGGTTTAATGATTCCGTTTTAGGATGGGAAAATAATCCACTTATTATATCATTTGCCCATTTAGGATTTAATATTATAAATTCAATTGCGTTCTTATTCTTACTTGGACCTATGACATGGATTTGTAATAAGATTGTTAAGGGAGATGATGAATCTGACCTTGAAAAACAACTATCAGATTATACTTTAATGAAGCGTTCACCAGGACTTGCGATTGAGTTTGTTAAAAAAACAGTTGATTATATGGGTGATATTACTAAAAAATATTTTCAATTGGCTTATGATTATTCATTTGAAAACATTTTAGGAACACCTGATAAGGCAGCAGAGTACGAACACGAAATAAATGGACTTGATACAAAGATTCATAATTATTTAATAAAACTTACTGCAGCTGATCTTGAACAAAAACATACAGACGTAATATCTAAATACTTAGATACAATTAAGGATTTAGAGCGTATAGGAGATCATTGTACTAATATTGTTGATTTCTTTAATCAAAGATATGAGGCACACCTTTCACTTTCAAATGAAGGTTCACAAGATTTAAAGACTATGTTTGATACACTTGAAAGAATGGTTGTAAATTCAATTGATGCGATTGCGTCTTGGAATAAAGAACAAGCAAAAACAGTTATTGTTGATGAAGATTCTGTAGACAAAATGGAGGAACATTATCGTAAACGTCATATATTAAGACTTAATAAAGGTATATGCTCCGTATCAAATCTAGATTATTATGTAGATATATTATCTAACCTTGAAAGAGTTGGAGATCATACAACAAACATTGCAGAAAATGTTATAAATGATAAATACTGCGAGGGAGAAGAATACGATCACTAATGCATGAGGAATTATATATGATAATAGATACTATCTATGATAGTAGTGAAGCATATACAATAAATGAGTTAGAATCTATTATTGAGATTAATTTATTTGACTTAAAAATATATTTAGATTATCTAATAGAAAAAAATATTATAAAACTAATAGATGATAAATATATAACAATTGTTGATTATGATAACGCAATAGGGTTAATAGAAGAAG
>CAVAQB010000066.1:0-31360 GCA_963590725.1 Anaeroplasmataceae bacterium
ATTACAGTGGAAGAAGATAAGATATTTGTATCATCATTAAGACTTGATTGCGTAATATCTGGAGTATATAATGTTTCAAGATCTATTTCACAAGAATTAATTGAAAAAGAAAAAGTTAAAGTAAATCAAGCACTAATTAAAAATAACAATCATGAATTAAAAACTTCTGACATTGTAAGTGTAAGAGGTAAGGGTAGATTTAAATTATTAGATATTTTAGGAACATCTAAAAGTAATCATATATATCTTAAAATTGGAAAATATGTTTAAAATTTGACATTTTATATTATTGGGTGTAGAATTAACGTAAAAGGAGATGTTAAAATGAAAAGAGCATCAAGTATTTTATATTCAATAGGAAACATTTTAAATATAATTGCTTTAATAGTACTTGTAATACTTGCTTGTGCTGTTGGAAAAATTGATGAAGTTCCTTCTGATTTTGATGGTACACTTCATGATTATATTACAACTATGAGAACTATCTGCATAGTACTTGCAGTCATTCAAGCAATTGTCTTAGCACTTGGCTTTAAAGCTAAGAAGGCAGTTAATGATGATAGAAAACAATATGCACCACACGTAGTTATGGTAGTAATTGGTATAATTGGTTCATCAATTCTATATCTTGTTGGTGGTATATTAGGATTACTTGCTGAAAATTCTACACGTAAAGAATAATTGATCTTTAAGGCTTTGCATTCGCAAAGCTTTTTTCTTTAATTCAATGTGAAAACACTTTCAATAAAATATTTATGTGTTTTTTATGAAAACACTTGTATAAATTTTTGATACAAGTATAATTAATCTTATACGAGGTGGATATTATGTTAATTAGTACTAGAGGAAAAGAAAAAGTAAATAGCGCAGAGGCTATTTTAAAGGGTTTAAGTGATAAGGGCGGATTATTTGTATTTGAAGATATTAAGCCTATTGGATATGATGAGTCATTTTTAAAACTATCATACAACGAACTTGCTAAAAAGATATTATCATTTTTATTTGATGATTTTAAGTATGATGATATAAGTAAGGCCGTAGATCATGCTTATTCTAAAACAAACTTTCCTAAAGGAGCTGTATCTGTTGTAAATTATGATGGATATTCATTCTTAAATTTATTCAATGGTCCAACATTTGCGTTTAAGGATATGGCACTTACTTTACTACCTTCTTTAGTAGAGTTATCTAAGAAGTATTTAAATGTTTCTAAGAAAACTGTTGTATTAACTGCGACTAGTGGAGATACAGGTAGTGCTGCGTTAAACGGATTTACTCAAATAGAGAATACTAATATTTATGTATTATATCCAAATAAGAGAGTTTCTCAATTCCAAGAGAAACAAATGTTATCATTTAACGGCAAAAACTCTAAGAGTTTTGCGGTTAATGGTAATTTTGATGATTGTCAAAGAACAGTTAAGAAATTCTTTAATTCTGAGAAATTCCATACTCTTGACCTTTCTAGTGCTAATTCAATTAATATAGGAAGACTTGCTCCTCAAATTATTTATTATTTCTATTCTTATAACGAGCTTGTAAATAATAATAAGATTAAGTTTGGTGATAAGGTAAACTTCTGTGTTCCTACAGGTAATTTTGGTGATATTTTAGCTGGATATATCGCAAAGATATTAGGACTTCCTGTTGGAAAGCTTATTTGCGCATCAAATAAAAATAGAGTATTAACTGATTTCTTTAATACTGGTGTATATGATGCAAATCGAGAGTTTTATACTACAAACTCACCTTCAATGGACATTTTAGTTTCATCAAATCTTGAGCGTCTATTATTTATGATTACAAAAGATAGTCAGTATGTTGAAAAACTTATGAATGACTTATCTACTGATAAGAAATATGAATTAGATAAGAAGTACTTAAGTGATTTAAGCACATTCGCATCATCATCTTGCGATGAAGTTGAAACAGTAAAGCTTATTGGAGATTTATATAAAGAGACTAAGCATTTAATGGATCCTCATACTGCGGTTGCGTATGGATGTATGAAGAAGTATAGAGAAGAAACTAAAGATTATACTTACACCGTAGTATTATCTACAGCTAATCCTTATAAGTTCTCTGATACTATATGCAAAGCTTTAAATATTAAGCCAAATGATGACGAATTTGAAAATATTAAGGCTATTTCAGAATTAACTGGAGTTAAGGCTGATGAAAGAATTTTAAAACTTAATACTATTAAATCTAGTGATTTAAGAACAGTATGGGATTTAAATGATACTTATAATAATTTAAAGAATGTTGTAGGTGAGCTTGATGATTAAAATTAAGGTTCCTGCGACCTCGGCTAACCTAGGACCAGGTTTTGATGTACTTGGCGTAGCTTTTCAAATGTATAATGAATTTGGGTTTGAACGTTCTAACCATTATGAAATGATTGATTTTCCTGAAAGATATAAAAATCCAAATTATAACCTTGTATGTCAATCATACAAGAAAGTTTTTGATTATTTAAAAATGAAAGCATATCCTGTAAAAATTTATATGCTTGACCAAGAAGTTCCTGCTTCACGCGGACTTGGTTCAAGTGCTACATGTATAGTTGCAGGAGTGCTTGCCGCAAAGACTTATCTTAAGAATAAGGTATCATATGATGAATGCTTCCAAATAGCGACATCTATTGAAGGACATCCTGATAACATTGCCCCTGCAATGTTTGGAGGACTTACCGCATCATATAAGGTAGGAAATATTTATAAGCATATTAAATATGATGTGGCAACTAATATTAAATTTAATTTACTTGTTCCTTCCTTTGAACTTCAAACATCAAAGTCAAGAGGAGCACTACCTAAGGTTTTACCATATGCTGATATAACATATAATGCCGCAAGAATTGCTAATATTCCATATGCATTTGAGAAAGGTGACCTATCTTTAATTAAAGAATTATTAGATGATAAGGCACATGAACCATATAGAATGCCTTTGATAAAGGATTCTTTAGAAATTAAGAAGGTTGCACATGATAATGGATATGCATTTGCGATTTCAGGATCAGGACCTACATTGCTTGTTATATCACTTGATGATATTGGAAATAAATTTAGTGAATTTAGTGATTTTAAGGCATATAAGCTTTCAGTTGGAAGCAATGGTGCCATTATAGAATAGGAGAAAATAAGATGAGTATAGTATGTAAATTTGGTGGAAGTTCAATGGCGAATGCCACACAATTTAAGAAAGTAAGAGATATAGTAATTTCAAACACTGATAGAAAGGCTGTTGTAGTTTCTGCAATCGGAAAATCAAAGTCAACAGATAATAAGATTACAGACTTATTATACTTACTTTTTGCCCATATTAAGTATAAAGTTAATTACGAGACTATATTTAACGAAATTAAAGAAAGATATTTTGCAGTTAAAAACGACTTAAACTTAACTATAGATTTAGATAAAGAGTTTGATGAAATCGAGAATAACATGAAATCTTTAAATCAAGACTATCTAGTATCTCGTGGTGAGTACCTTGCTGCTAAGCTTATGGCAAATTATATTGGATGTAAGTTTATAGATGCAGCTGATGTTATTCGTTTTAATTTTGATGGTTCTGTAGATTATGATACAACAACAAAATTAATTAAGGATGCTGCGGGCGCTGATTTATTTGTAATGCCAGGATTCTATGGTTCTTACGAGAGTGGTGAAATCCATTTATTTAGCCGTGGTGGATCAGATGTATCTGGTTCAATTGTAGCTCGCGCAATTGAAGCTACAATTTATGAAAACTGGACTGATGTATCTGGTATTTTAATGGCAGATCCAAGAATTGTTGAAAATCCTCGTAAGATTAAAAAGATTACATATGAAGAACTTCGTGAACTTTCATATATGGGAGCTTCAGTACTACATCAAGATGCAATATTCCCAATTGAGGATTCAAATATACCAATTAATATTAGAAACACAAATGCTCCTATGGATGAGGGTACTATAATTTCTGCTAGTGAATACCAAAAGGATACAGCGATTACTGGTCTTGCTGGTAAGAAAGATTTTACATCAATTATGGTAATTAAGAAGAGATTTGCTAAAAAAATTGATGTATTATCTCAAATATTTAATATTTTCAAGAAATTTAATCTTAATATTGAACTAGTTCCAACAGGAGTTGATGCATTCTCATTTGTTGTAGAAACAGCATCTTTTGAGAAGATTCATTATAAAGTTATGGAAGCTTTAAATGAAATTGAGGATATTATATCAGTTGATACTGAAAATAATATTGCCTTAGTCGCAATTGTTGGTAAGAATATGGCATATAAGCCAGGATTTAGTGGCAAGGTATTCGCAGTGCTTGGCGATAATGGAATTTCTGTTAAGGTTATTGCCCAAGGATCACATGAATTCAATATAATTATTGGTGTAGATAATAAAGACTTTGAGAAGGCAATCAAGGTTATTTATACTAACTTAGTTGACTAATGAAAGAAACACTTTTAGTTCATGTAGATGCATTACCAGAAGCATTCGTAGAAGCCTATAAAACAAAAGAACTTATAGAAGAAAAAAAACTATCAGTATCTGAGGCTTGTAAGATAGTAGGTATTTCAAGAAGTACATACTATAAATATGCTGACCATGTAATGCGACCACCTAAGAGAATGGGAAAAAGAGCCATTTTCCTAGTCCAGGTAGATAATGAATATGGTGCACTTTCAAGTGTGCTATCAAAAATCGCAGAACATAACTGTAATATAATAACTATTAACCAAGATACGCCAGTTACTCGTTATGCCTATATTACAATTATGATTGATACATTAAAACTTGAAATACCAGTTGAAGCTTTAGTAGAAGAACTTAAAAAACTTCCTAAAACTTGTAATGTTACAATACTTGCACAAGAATAAGCCCATTTGGGCTTTTTTTATTTTGTTAAAAAATTAAAAATAGTTATTGACAAGCAAATGATTTTGTGAAATAATATACGGGCATTAAAGATAATGAATAGGTTAATTAATTTAAAGTTATGATTATGAAATTCACTTATTTTTCTTATATTATGCAAGTGATATAATAAAAATAAATATAATTCATATTTATATATTTTAACTAATTTGATCTAATATTTTGGATAATTTATTAGGGCTAAGATTAGTCTTTTTCATTCTCTTTTATGCATAATGCATTGCTAAAGGAGGATTTTTTTATTTATGGCATTAACAGCATTAACTATTAACAAAATTGAAAGAATTATAGGGTACAATTTCAAAAATCATGATTTATTAAATCAAGCATTTATAAGAAAGAGTTATTCTATGGAAAAGGGAGGAGAGAATAACGAAGTATTAGAATTTATTGGAGATAAAGCACTAGATCTTGCGGTAATTAAAATTATGATGGATGAGTATGGTGAAATTGCAGTTGGTGAAAAACAAAAGTTTTTTAAGACAAAGCTTTGTGAAGGTAATTTCACAGAAATGAAAAAAGAAGTTGTGGAAAAGAAAGCATTATCAATCGCAATGGACAAACTTGGATTACATAAATTGCTTATTATGGGACAAGGAGATATTAAACAAAACATTCAAAATGAAGCATCAGTTAAAGAAGATTTGTTTGAAGCAATTTTAGGCGCTGTAACGCTTGATTGCGATTGGAATATTGATGCAATATCAAAAGTCGCCTTAAACATTCTTGATTTTGGTAAAATATTAAATTATGATTCTTTTGAAAATACTAACTATGTAGGACTCCTTCAAGAATGGTCTCAAAAGCATGGATATGGACTTCCTGATTATTATTATCGTGATATTGTTTCAGGGGAGGTAACTTGTACTGCGAAAATAAAAGGAACAATGCATTGTGAAGAGGGAGTTGGAAAAAGCGAGAGTGACGCTAGGATGAATGCTTCTAAAAATTTATATCTAGAAATCAAAAGAAGCGAAAGAATTACAAATAAATACATTGAAGCAGTAGGATTTCCTGATGAATCTAGGGCATTACTTCAGGTAAATGAACTTGTTCAAAAAAAGCTTATTAGTAAGCCAGAATATGAATTTGAAGAATATTATGATGACTTCGGAAATCCTTTGTGGAGCTGTAGCCTTAATATTAATGAGCTTGATATGGGATTTGAAACATGTGATTGCACAAGTAAAAATGATGCGAAAAGGCAGGCATGCTTTGACATGTTAGTATTTCTTGTAAAACATGATTAATATTATATAGGGTTGTGTAAAATCAACCCTATTTTTAAATATTAGAATACATTAAAATTAATACTTGACTCATTTATATTAAAGTAATTTTAAAATATCTATTATGAACTAATAAAAAGCAGTATTTAAAAATATCTAGAATTGGCTTATAATTATTATAAGGTATTACTTCCAAGACCTCCTTTCTTATTTTGGTAGACAATTATTCATCTCAAGGAAGTAATATCTTTTTATTTTTTATAATTAAAATTATAACTTTTATTTAATTAATTATAACTAAACTTTATAAAGATTGAATAAATTATAGAGTGTGCTATAATTTTTAGGTATTTAGGTGATAATTATGGAAAATCAAGAAGATTTAAAACAAATTGAGTATAGAGAAAGAGGCGTAAAACTTCATAGCTTTAAATATTTATTAATTCTTGCGATACCTATGTTTTTCGAGCTTTTATTACAACTTATTGTAGGATATTCAGATCAAATAATGATGAAGAAATATCCATCAGCTGTAACAGCTATTACAAACGCTAATAGTATTTTAAATATTGTAATAAATGTTTTTACTGTATTCTCAAGTGCCGCAATAATAATGATTACAAGGTTTAAAGGCGCAAAAGATGAGGCATCTGAAAGAAAGGTATATTCAACATCTTTTTATTTTAATACAATAGTAAGTATTTCAATATCTTTAATTATACTTTTGCTTGGTAGATATTTTTTAAAATGGATTGGATGTCCTAATGAGGCTTATAAAGAAGCTTGTAAATATTTACTTATATGTGGAGGATTAATATTTTTTCAATTAATATCTATAACACTTGCGGCTTTTCTTAAAGCTAATTCTCTTATGAGAGAATCTATGATTATAAATGTTATTGTAAACTGTCTTAATATAGTTGGTAATTTTATTTTAATTCCACATTTTGGTATTGTAGGAGTAGCATTAGCGTCTGCGATATCTCGTATTATAGGCTTGATTTTAATGGCAATAATTTATACAATTAAAGTAGGTATTAAATTTAGATTTAGTGAATTTGTTCATGGTAATTTTATTTTAAAGTATATAGGAATAGGAGTTCCTGTATCATCTGAATCATTTTCGTATCAAACATCACAATTAATAATACTTGTTGTTATTAATTCTTATGGACAAGATATTGTAAATGTTAAAACATATGCATCTATGTTTGCGATGGTTACTTATTTAATAACTGAATCGGTATCGTTATCTATGCAGGTAATAATTGGTGAACTATTTGGTCGTGGTGATATAGAAGGAGCTAAGGTGAAGGTTAGACAAACTCTAATACTTGGGGTTATTACATCAACCATTATTGCTCTTATTTGGGTTTTCGCATCAGATGCTTGTTTCCGCCTATTTGAAATTACAAATGAGGATTTATTATTGATTGCTAAAAGAGTAATGATAGTTGATTTAATACTAGAAATTGGTAGAGCGTTCAATATTGTATTTGTTCGTACAATGCAAACTTCAGGAGATATAATGTTCCCAACTATTTTAAGTATTATATTTTGTTGGGTAGTAGCTGTTGGTGGATCATTTGTGCTTGGAAGCAAGAACATACTTGGATATGGCCTTGTTGGAGTTTGGGCTGCGATGGCTTGCGATGAATGCTTAAGAGCCATAATATTCTTATTTAGATTTAAGAGTGGTAAATGGGCTAAACTAAAGGTTAGTGGAGGTAATTAATATGATTATTGGAATAGTTGCCGCAATGGATAAGGAAATGAAGCTTATAAAGGAGTCTTTAAATAATTATCAAAAGACTGTAATTGCGGGTGTTAAATTTTATAAGGCACAGGTAGGAGAAAATGTCTGTGTTGTAGTTCGTGGTGGAGTAGGAAAGGTAAATATTGCACATGCAACTTCCCTTTTATGTAATTTATATAAACCCAATGTTGTGATAAATACAGGAATTTCTGGTGCATTAGATCCTTTAAAGACACAAGATGTTGTAATCGGTTCTCAGTTGATTTATAACGATGTAAACGCAATTGGATTTGGTTATGAATTAGGTCAAGTTCCTGGTATGCCTAAATTTTATATATCAGACTCTAAAAGAGTAGAAGATGTGAAAAAAATATTAAATAGTCTAGATATACCTTATTATGAGGGAATTGTTTTAACAGGAGATCAATTTGTAACATCTCGTGAAATGATTAAGTATATGCCAACAGAAAAATATGTCGCAATTGATATGGAAGGTGCTGCAGTAGCACAAGTATGTTATTTATATCAAATTCCATTTGTATCTATTAGATTTATATCAGACTCAATTGATTCACCTAATCAAGAAAGTGAATATCAAGCATTTGAAGATGAGGCAGCTAATAGATCTGCAAATATTTGTATAAAGATTATGAATAATCTTCATTAAAAGATGGTTGATATTTTAATGATTTTTAAAATATATTAATTTAAAATTAAACCCCTAAGTTTTAATATCCTTAGGGGTTATTTTAGTTATTTAGATTATTCTTTTACAGCTATTACTTCACATTCAATTAGTGCGCCTTTAGGTAGAGAGGATACTTCAACACATGAACGAGCGGGATTTGTTTTAAAATATTTTGAATAAATTTCGTTAACAACACTAAAATCTTTCATATCTTTAATAAATAAAGTGGTTTTAACAACACTAGTATAATCAAGCATAGCTTCATTTAAAATTTCACCAATATTTTTAAAAACCTGATTTGCTTGTCCCTCTATATTCTCACTAAGGGTATTTGTTTTAGGATCTATTCCTATTTGACCAGATAAAAATATAAGATTGCCAGAAATAATACCTTGTGAATATGGCCCTATTGCTTGTGGGGCATTTTTTGTATTAATTATTTTCATATAATAATCACTCCTTATAAGTATTGTATAATATTTAATCGAATAAAAAAATAAAATCCTATCGAAAGATAGGATTGATAACATACTGGTGACCCGTACGGGGTTCGAACCCATAAATGCATGCGTGAAAGGCATGTGTGTTAAACCATTTCACCAACGGGCCAGGACACAACAATATTATTATAGCATTAAAACTTTAGATGTCAATACAGAATTTTAAATTATTTTGATTACTTTTTATTATAAATGGGGTATAATAAAGATAAAGGAGTGATAAATATGAAATATATTATTACAATTGGAAGACAATATGGATCAGGAGGAAGATTTATCGCTAAAAAACTTGCTGAAAATTTAAATATAAAATTTTACGATAATGAACTTCTGGCAAAAGCCGCAGGTGATTCAGGATTATCAAATCACGTGCTTGAATCTTATGATGAAAAGAAGGATGGATTTTTTTCAGGAGTAGTACCATCAACATTCTCGGTAGATTTATCTTTAGGACAAAAGGTATTTTTAGCTCAATTTGAAGCTATTAAAAAGATTGCTGATACAGAATCTGCAGTCATTGTAGGACGTTGTGCTGATTATGTTTTATCTGAGTATGAAAATGTAGTAAATGTTTTTATTACAGCGCCTATGGATGAAAGAATTGATAGAGCTGTAAAATATTATAATATTAATGATAAGAAGGCTATGCAAACTATTCAAAAAATGGATAAGAAGCGTGCTTCATATTATAATTTCTATAGTGATAAAAAATGGGGAAAAGCTGATTCATATGATTTATGTATAAGTTCTAGTGTAGGAATTGATGAATGTGTTTCTATTATAAAGGATTTTGTAAGTCATAAATTAAAAATTGAATTATAAAAATATTGCCTACCAATTAATTTTGGTAGGTATTTATTTTTATTGTGATATAATATTTTTGGTGATGTTATATGTCAAGACTTGATGATGCGATTAATTATAAAAATGATGGCTTAAATTGTACAGAGGCTGTTTTAAAAGCTTATTCGGATTTAGTTGATGTAGATTTTTCTATTTTAAAAAGAATAGCTTCAGGATTTGGAATCGGTATGGGGTGCTTCGAGGCTACATGCGGGTCTTTAATTGGCGCAAATATTATTTTGGGATTGTTAAATAATAACCCAAGAAAAAGAACAATGACTATGTCTTCTAAATTAGTTTCAAAATTTAAGGAATTATGTGGGGCTGTTACTTGTAAGGATTTAAAGGGAATTAATACAGGTGTTGTATTATGCCCTTGTATAATGTGTGTAAAAAATGCTTGTATTGCGCTATCTTTTGTATTAGAGGAAGAAGGTATTTTAATAAATGCTTAAGGTTTTTTTAAATAAAGGTGAAGAAAAAGAGAAAATACTTGGTTATCCTTGGATATTTAATAATGAGGTTAATCATTTTGATGGTGAGATAATAAATGGCGATGTTTGTAAGGTTTTAACATTTGAAGGCAAGTTTTTATGTTATGGATTTTTAAATACATCTTCAAAAATAATGGTAAGAATATTATCGTTTAATGAGAATGATAATATTGATTATGAATTCTTTAAGAAAAGAATTGCATTCGCAATAAAACATAGAGAGACATTAGGGTTTATTGGTTGTACAAGACTTGTGTTTAGTGAAGCGGATTATCTACCAGGACTTGTTGTAGACCAATATGGTGATTATTTATCAGTTCAATTTATGTCTCTTGGAATGGATAAAATAAAGAAAGATATAGTAAATATTTTAGTTGAACTTACTGGCTGTAAGGGAATTTATGAAAGATCTGATATGCCTGTAAGAGAAAAAGAAGGATTAAATGAGACTAAAGGATATTTATATGGGCATTTTGATACAAGAATAGAAGTAGTTGAAAATGACATTAAGTTTATAGTTGATGTAGCAGAAGGTCAAAAAACAGGTTATTTTTTAGACCAAAAGCTTAATAGAGATATTTTAAAATATTATGTTAAAAACAAAGATGTACTTGATTGCTTTTCTAATGTAGGTGGATTTGCACTTCATGCGCTAAAGTATGGCGCAAAAAGTGTAGTGGCGACAGATATTTCTAAGAAAGCTTGTGATGATATATTATATAATGCTTCTCTTAACAACTTTAAAAATTTAGAGGTTAAATGTGTTGATGTCTTTGATTTCTTAAGAAACGATCCTAATACATACGATGTGATAGTATTAGATCCTCCTGCTTTTACAAAATCAAAAGATACAGTAAAAAAAGCGTATAAGGGATATTTAGAAATAAATACTCAGGCATTAAAGAAAGTAAGAAGTGGAGGATATCTTCTAACATTTAGCTGTAGTCAGCATATGACACCAGATTTGTTTTTTAATCTTGTGCAAGAAGCTTCACATAACGCAGGGCGTGATGTTAGACTTGTAGATTTTAGAGTGCAAGCTCCAGACCATCCATCTTTATTACAATCAGAATCAGAACTATATCTTAAATGCTTAATTTTAAGAGTAATTTAATATAACCTATTGAAATACTAGGAATTAAAATGTATACTTTAATTAGGTGATGTTTATGAAGATTTCAACAAAAGGTAGATATGGAGTACGTCTTATGATTGACCTTGCAATCCATAATACAGGAGAAGCAGTTAAACTAAAAGATATATCAATAAGACAAGAAATATCAGAGAAATATTTAGAACAAATTGTAGCTTCCTTAAATAAAGCTGGATTTGTAAGATCTATTAGAGGAGCTCAAGGTGGGTATGTTTTAGCTAAAGACCCACAGCATATTACTGTAGGTGACGTTCTTCGTACAATTGAAGGATCACTTGCGCCAGTTGAATGCTTAATGGAAGGTGCCCCAATATGCCAAAGAGAGAGTAAATGTGTTACTGTTAAACTTTGGCGTGAATTATATGATGCGATAAATAAAGTAGTAGATAAATATAGTATAGCGGACCTTGCAAGTGAGCAGAAGTCAGCAGTATTAGATTTTATTATTTAAAACAAAAAATGGAGATTTTTAAATCTCCATTTATTTTATTTATTCCAAAATAAGGATAGGCTTGTCTCCTTCTATAGTTAAAGAATATAGTGTATCAGGCTTTACTTCGCCTTTTATAATTTTTGTTGCGATATATGTTTCAACAAACTTTTGGATAAATCTTCTAAGTGGTCTTGCACCATAAGATATATCAAATGCTTGTGCTAGAATATATTGTTTTAACTCAGGTGTATACTTGATGGTAATATTTTCTTTTAATAATCTTTCATCAAGTTCACGAAGAAGCTTATCAATAATTTTTAATTGAACATCTTTTGATAATGGTTTAAATACAATTGTCTCATCAATACGATTGATAAATTCTGGCTTAAAGTAATTCTTTAATAAATCTATAACTCCACTCTCATTGTCAGGATTTTCAAGTAATATATCAGATCCTATATTTGATGTCATAATTATTATAGTATTCTTAAAGTCTACAGTTCTACCTTGCGAATCTGTAAGACGACCATCATCTAATATTTGAAGAAGAATATTGAATATTTCTGGGTTGGCTTTTTCAATTTCATCGAATAATACTATTGAATAAGGGTTACGCCTAACGGGCTCTGTTAATTGACCAGCATCCTCGTATCCAACATATCCAGGTGCCGCACCGATTAGTCTAGATACAGTGTATTTTTCACTGTATTCTGACATATCTAGTCTCACTATATGAGATTCAGAATCAAATAGTGCTTCAGCTAATGCTTTAGCAAGCTCAGTCTTACCAACTCCTGTAGGACCTAGGAATAAGAATGAACCAATTGGTCTGTTTTCATCTTTAATACCTGCACGTTGACGAATAATTGCGTCACTTACAAGTTCAATTGCCTTATCTTGCCCAATAACTCTATTTCTTAAGGTTTCTGACAAGTTTAATACTTTTTCTCTATCTCCTTGCATTAATTTAGAGATAGGTATATTTGTCGCTTTTGATATAACTTCTGCAATATCACTTTCTGTAACTGTCTCAGAAAGTAGGGAATTATCTTTAGTACGATTTTCAAAATCCTTGATTTCTTTTTCAATTGATGGAATTTTAGAATATTGTAATTCAGAGGCTTTCTTATAATCACCATTAGAATAAGCAGTATCAAGTTCAAATCTTGCGTTTTCAAGAGATTTCTTCAATTCCTTTTGATGTACAAGCTCGCTCTTTTCCTTATTCCATTTAATTGTTAATGTATCATCTTTATCTTCTAGAAGCTTTAATTCACAAGCGATTTCGTCTGCACGCTTAGAAGAAGTAGGATCGTTATCTTTTTTAATTGCCATTTGCTCAATCTTTAATTGAGTAATACGTCTTTTCACCTCATCAAGCTCTTGAGGCATTGAATCAAGTGTTAATCTTGTAGAAGCGCAAGCTTCATCTATTAAGTCAATAGCCTTATCTGGTAAGAAACGTTCAGTAATATAACGATTAGATAATGTAGCGGCAGCTACAATTGCAGAATCGTTAATATGAACGCCATGATGTGCTTCAAATGATTCTTTAAGCCCACGAAGAATTGATATTGTATCAAGAACTGTGGGTTCACCTACAGTAACTTTTTGGAATCTTCTTTCAAGCGCTGTATCCTTTTCTATATAATTACGATATTCATTTAAAGTAGTAGCACCTATACAATGTAGTTCACCACGCGCAAGCATTGGCTTAAGCATATTACCAGCGTCAAGTGCACCATCAGCCTTACCGGCTCCTACAATTAAGTGAATCTCATCAATGAATAGAATTATTTTTCCTTCGCTTTCACGAATTTTCTTAAGTACTGCCTTAAGTCTTTCCTCAAATTCACCTCTGAATTTAGCTCCAGCGATTAAAGCTCCCATATCAAGTTCGTATACAATTTTATCTTTCATAGACGTTGGAACGTCACCTTGAACTATACGACGTGCAAGTCCTTCTACAATAGCAGTCTTACCAACTCCGGGCTCTCCTATTAGAACTGGATTGTTTTTTGTTTTACGTGATAAGATTTTTATGACACGTCTAATTTCCTCATCACGACCTATAACTGGATCAATTTTACCATCCTTTGCCATTTGGACAAGGTCACGTCCAAATTTATCTAAAATATTTTCATCTTGTTCATAATTTGGTTCTTGCATCATAATTATCACTCCTTTTTTAATGCACCCTTATTATAGTTCTAACTTTTGGCAGTGTCAAGTATAGAGTGCCAATTAAAGTGAAAACTTTGAATTTCTTAAAAAAATTAAAGAAAGAAAGTAAACTTTCGTATTGACACATAAAACTTCGTTTGTTATAATCATAAATGCAATTGCGAAAAAAAGATGGCCCTTTAGCCAAGTTGGTAAGGCATGGCGCTGCAACCGCCCGATCGTCGGTTCGAATCCGGCAGGGGCCTCCATTTTTGCTTATTGTACATAATTAGGAAAATCTTGTATTCAGTGTTGAATACACCTAATAGTAAAGATGTTATTGAGGAAAGAAAAGAAGTTTTTTTATAATATTAATACTGTTTGAGAGAGGTGGATTTTTTTATGAGTGGGAATAATGCAGACCTTGAGAAAGCGCTTAAATTAATTGCGCAATATGAAGAAGATATAAAATCTTATGAACTTCAAAAATCAAGACTTGGTTTTTTACAAGGTAAACGTAAAAAAGAAATTGAAAAAGCAATTTTAGAATTAAATAATAAGATAATTGGTTTAAAGTTAACTAATCATATAAAATAATTAAATTTTAAATTTAAAACTTCTAGAATAGATGATTTAATTTGTAAATATCTATTTTGGGAGTTTTTTATTTTATAAATAGGATATCAAAAAGAACTTAAAAAAATTTTTCAAACGATTTTCCTACGCTTTTATTTACATCTTTTTTATGTTATCATAATTTTAGGTGATGTTTTGTGAAAACAGAATTGATAGATATGGTAGAAGAATATGATTCTATGGAAGACTCTATATTCTTGTACGAGGATAAAATAAGAGAAATAATTTTAAAAAGAATTACACAACTTAAAAATTTAAATTCTAATGAATGGAATATGTTTGCGGATGCTTCATATGAACTTTTTAAGGGCTACCAATGCTTAATTTTAGCTCTAGATTCATGCGGTCAAACCGCGAAAGTTATAAAGCTCGCGAAAGAGGCATTAGAATACGCAGAAGTTTATAAAAAATATGTTGACATAAAATATATGCAAAAGTTTAGTGATACATATTTAAATATTATTAAAAAATATAAGGTTGAATTATGATAAGATTAGATAAGGCACTATCACATATGGGGCTTGGTTCCAGAAAAGAAGTAAAAGAATATATTAGAAAAGGTTATATTGTTGTCAATGGAGAAGTTATTAAATCTGATGATTTTAAAATAAATCCAGATGAAGATGAAATTATAATTGATGGCGAATCTTTTAAATACGATGAATATGTTTATTTAATGCTTAATAAACCAGAAGGTGTAATATCAGCTACAGAGGATACAAGATATGAAACTGTGGTTGATTTATGTAGTGAATATAGAAAATATGGGATATTTCCTGTAGGAAGACTTGATATTGATACAACAGGGCTTTTAATTCTTACTAATGACGGTGAACTTGCACATAAGCTTTTGAGTCCTAAATACCATGTGTTTAAAAAGTATTATGTAAAGTTTAAAGGAGTATTTAAAGATTCTTATGTCGATGATTTTTCTCGTGGTATTGTGCTTGAAGATGGATATAAATGTATGCCAGCTAAAGTAGAATTGATTAGAGAGTCTGAGGCATATGTATGGATTAGAGAAGGAAAGTTTCATCAAGTAAAAAGAATGTTTTTATCACTTAATATGGAAGTGGTAGGACTTGAAAGAGTTTCTTTTGGTAAAATCGATTTAGATAATACATTATTAAGTGGCCAATATAGAAAACTTAGTGAAGAAGAAATAGATTTATTAAAAAGTGAGTTAAAGTAATAAAAATAGTTAATATTTTTTTAAAAAAATATAAAATATTATTTAATAAATGTGAATTATATTTGTTGAAAACGAATTAATAAATGCATTTTTAGAATAAAAAACATATTTTTTCCTGATGCTTTGAATTTTTAAACAAAATAGACAAGAAGTGAAATATTTTATATTGAATATTGACAATATAATAAAATATGATAAAATAAATGGGAACTGAAAAATGAAAGCAATGAAAAGGACGTGTAATCTAACCCTCTCATTATAGAAAGCAAGCGGTTGATGTAAGCTTGTATGATGGCTATCTTTGTATCACCTTTAAGTGAAGATATGATAATGTAATATCTTCCGATTTATACCCGTTATAGTATATATGCTTTATAGCATAGCGGAGTGCCTTACAAAAGTAAGGAAGTTAGAGTGGTACCGCAGGATTAGATTTAGTCTTGTCTCTATGTTTTAGAGATAAGATTTTTATTTTTTATTGTAGTAGTTTTTATGCAGGAGGTGAAGATATTGGAAAGCAGACATGTACTTTCGATACTTGTTAGAAATCAATCGGGAGTTCTTTCAAGAATTACAGGATTGTTCTCAAGAAGAGGATATAATATTGATTCGTTAACAGTTGGAATTACAGAAGATCCAAATCTATCACGTATGACAGTTTGTGTTCATACAGATGAGGATACAGTAATTCAAATTAAGAATCAGGTTCGTAAACTTTATGATGTATTAAAGGTTGTAGAACTTTCACCAAAGGATTCAGTCATTCGTGAAATTGTTATGGTAAAGATTAAAGCAACTTCTGATCAAAGGGCTGAAGTAATAGGAATTTGCGACATATTCCGTGCGAATATAGTAGACGTCGCACCTGAGTCTTTAGTAGCACAAATTACTGGAGATGAAGACAAACTTGAAGCATTCGTTTCAATGCTTGAACCATTTGGAGTTAAAGAAATTGTAAGAACAGGTCTTACAGCATTAAGCCGTGGTTCAGAAGAACTTAAAAATATAAAGCAATAATTGCTCTATATAAATGTTAATTGTCAAATTTAGGAGGAAAATTATATGATGACAAATGAACAAATTTTAGCAGCTTGTAAAGCACCAATTTATTATGCAAAGGATTGTAATCTTGATGCACTTAAGGGAAAGACTGTAGCTATTATCGGTTATGGTTCACAAGGACATGCACATGCATTAAACCTTAAGGAATCAGGAGTTAATGTAATTGTAGGTTTATATAAAGGATCAAAGTCAAAGGCAAAGGCTGAGGCTCAAGGACTTAAGGTTTATGAAACAGCTGAAGCAACAAAGATGGCTGACGTTATTATGATTCTTATTAATGATGAGAAGCAAGCAGCAATGTATAAGAGTGACATTGAACCAAACTTAACAGCAGGAAAGATGTTAATGTTCGCTCATGGATTTGCTATTCACTTCAAGCAAATTGTTCCACCTGCTAATGTCGATGTAGCTATGATTGCACCAAAGGCACCAGGACATACAGTACGTTCTGAGTACCAAGCTGGAAAGGGAACTCCATGCTTAATCGCTGTTGAACAAGATGCAACAGGAAATGCTTGGGAAATCGCTAAGGCTTATGGAGCTGGAATCGGAGGAGCAAGAGCTGGTCTTCTTGAAACTAACTTTAAGACTGAGACTGAAACTGACCTATTTGGTGAGCAAGCAGTTCTTTGTGGAGGAGTTTCTGCATTAATGCAAGCAGGTTTCGAGACTTTATGTGAGGCTGGATACGATCCAAGAAATGCATATTTCGAGTGTATTCATGAAATGAAGTTAATTGTTGACTTAATTTATCAATCAGGATTCGCTGGAATGCGTTATTCAATTTCTAATACTGCTGAGTATGGAGATTATATTACAGGACCAAAGATTGTAACTGAAGAAACTAAGAAGACTATGAAGAAGATTCTATCTGACATTCAAGATGGAACATTTGCTAAGGATTTCTTATTAGATATGTCAGCTGCAGGAGGACAAGCACACTTCAACGCATTACGTGAAAAGGGAGCTAACCATCCATCTGAGGTTATTGGTAAGGAAGTTCGTAAGCTATATAGCTGGAACAATGAGGATTCTAAGTTAATCAATAACTAATTTAGAATATAACTAAATTATTATGTGAATTAGGCCTTGCTTTTAAGTGAGGTCTATATCACTATTTATAAAGGGTGAATTTATATGAGAAAAATTGATATTTTTGACTCAACTCTTCGTGATGGAGCTCAAGCAGCAGGAATATCATTTAGCGTAAATGATAAAATCAAGATTTGTAAATATCTTGATAATATTGGAATTAAATATATTGAAGCTGGTAACCCTGGGTCAAATCCTAAGGATCAAGAGTTCTTTGAAAGAGTTAAAAGTGAGGTTAAATTCTATAATTCATCACTTGTTGCCTTCGGTTCTACTAGAAGAAAAAATACAAAGGTAGAAGAAGATAATAATGTTTTATCATTAATTAATGCCGGAACAGAGTACGTATCTATTTTCGGAAAGGCTTGGGATTTTCATGCGACAAAAATACTTTCTGTAAGTCTTGAAGAAAATTTATTAATGATAGAAGAAACTATTTCTTATTTAAAGAAAAATGGTAAAAAAGTAATATTTGATGCTGAGCATTTCTTTGATGGGTATAAGCATAATAAAGAATATGCGCTTGAAGTATTAAAAACTGCTGAAAAAGCAGGTGCAGTATCTGTTTGCTTATGTGATACAAATGGTGGATGCTTCCCAGATGAAATATTTAACATAGTATCTGATGTAGTAAAAAATGTTTCTATCGAGGTTGGAATTCATTGCCACAATGACACAGGAATGGCAGTAGCTGATTCTATAATGGCAGTAGAAGCTGGAGCTACTCAAATCCAGGGAACTTTTATTGGAATTGGTGAAAGAACAGGTAATGCTAATCTTTCTACTATTATCGCAAACTTAATGCTTCATAAAAATTATGATGTTATTAAGCCTGAATATTTAGCTAATCTTACATCAACAGCACTTAAGATGAGTGAAATTTCTAACATAAGACTAGATAATCAAATGCCTTACGTTGGAGCTAACGCATTTACTCATAAGGCTGGTATGCATATTGATGGAGTTAAAAAAGCTCCAACATCATTTGAACATGTACCACCAAATAGTGTTGGTAATGAGCGTAAATTTTTAATGAGTGAGGTTGCAGGTCGTTCTACATTGGTTGAAAAAATCAAAAAATTCGAACCAAATATAGATAAAAATTCACCTATTGCAACAGAGATTATTGAACGCGTTAAGAAACTTGAATTTGAAGGGTATCAGTTTGAAGGTGCCGACGGAACATTTGAGTTGCTTGTAAGACGCGCACTTGGTCAATGCAAACCATTCTTTACATTAGATACATTTAAAATTATTGAAGATAATGCAATAAATAAAGATGGATTTAATGCATCAGCAATGGTAAAACTTTCTGTAAACGGAGAAACTGAAATCAGTGCTGCAGAAGGTAATGGACCAGTTAATGCCTTAGACAAGGCATTAAGAAAAGCACTATGCGTATTCTATCCATCAATTGATGATTTAATACTAGATGATTATAAAGTACGTGTCCTTGAAGGAGGAGAAGCTACTGCATCTAAGGTTAGAGTATTAATTGAAACTAAGGATAAGAGTACTAATAAAAAGTGGACAACTGTAGGAGTTTCTACAGATGTTATTGAGGCTTCTTGGATTGCTTTAGTAGACTCAATTGAAATTAAATTAAATAATGAATAAAAAATGGAGGATATTATAATATGGGTATGACTATGACTCAAAAAATCTTAGCTGCTCACGCAGGCTTAGATTCAGTAAAAGCTGGTCAATTAATTACATGTAAACTTGATTTAGTACATGGTAATGATATTACAACACCAGTTGCTGTTAATGTATTTAAAAACTTTGGAATTGATAAAGTTTTCGACAAGGATAAGGTTTCAATTGTTCCTGATCACTTTGTTCCAAACAAGGATATTAAATCAGCAGAACAATGCAAATATATAAGAGAATTTGCACATAAGATGAATATTACTAACTTCTTTGAGGTTGGACAAATGGGAATTGAGCATGCATTACTTCCTGAAAAGGGACTTGTTGTTGCAGGTGATGTAGTAATTGGTGCTGATTCACATACTTGTACTTATGGAGCACTAGGAGCTTTCTCTACAGGAGTAGGTTCAACAGATATGGCTGCAGGTATGGCTACAGGAGAAGCTTGGTTCAAGGTTCCTTCTGCAATTAAGTTTAATTTAACTGGTAAGTTAAATAAGAATGTATCTGGTAAGGATGTAATTCTTCATATAATTGGTATGATTGGTGTAGATGGTGCTTTATATAAGTCAATGGAATTTAGTGGAGAGGGATTAAAGAACCTTTCTATGGATTCTCGTCTATGCATGGCTAATATGGCAATTGAGGCTGGTGCTAAGAATGGAATATTTGCAGTAGATGAGCAAACACTTGCATTCTGCAAAGAGCATTCTAAGAAGACTCCTGTTGTATATGAGGCTGATGCCGATGCAGAATATGATGCAGTATATGATATTGACTTATCTAAGATAAGACCAACAGTTGCTTTCCCTCATCTACCTGAAAATACTAAGACTGTAGATGAAATTGGAGAAAAAGAAGTTAAGATTGATCAAGTAGTTATTGGATCTTGTACTAATGGACGTATGGAAGATTTAAGAATTGCTCATGAAATCTTAAAGGGAAGAAAGGTTGCTAGCGATATTAGAGTAATTATTATTCCTGGAACTCAAAAGATTTATTTACAAGCAATTGCTGAAGGAATTATTCAAGATTTAATTGAAGCAGGATGTGCAGTATCAACACCTACATGTGGACCATGTCTTGGTGGTTATATGGGAATCCTTGCTGCAGGTGAAAGATGTATCTCAACAACTAACAGAAACTTCGTAGGACGTATGGGTCATGTTGATAGTGAGGTTTATTTAGCATCTCCAGCTACTGCAGCTGCTTCAGCATTAACAGGATATATAACTAATCCAGAAAGTGTAGGTAGATAATATGAACGCAAAAGGTAGAGCATTTTGTTATGGAGCTGACATCGATACAGATGTTATTATTCCAGCAAGATTTTTAAATACATCAGATCCAAAAGAATTAGCCGTACACTGTATGGAAGATTCTAAACAAGATATCAATGCAGGTCTTCCTGTATTTTCTAAGAGAGTAAAGAGTGGAGATATTATTGTTGCACAAAAGAATTTTGGATGTGGTTCATCACGTGAACATGCTCCTATAGCTATTAAGGCATGCGGAGTATCATGTGTAATCGCAAAGTCATTCGCAAGAATTTTCTATCGTAATTCTATTAACATTGGACTTCCTATTTTAGAGTGTCCTGAAGCTGTTGATGGAATTAGTGAAGGAGATACTGTATCAGTTAACTTCGATACTGGAGTTATCACAAATGAAACTACAGGTAAATCTTATAAAGGACAACCATTCCCAGAATTTATGCAAAAAATTATAAATTCTAATGGTCTTGTAAATTATATTAAAGAAAATAAGTAAAATTAAGGAGATAAAATTATGGCAGAGTTTAATATTGTAACACTTCCAGGAGACGGAATCGGACCAGATATCGTTAGAGAAGCTGTTAAAGTTTTAAATAGAATTGGTGAGTTATATGGACATAAGTTCAATATAACAGAGAAGAGAATGGGAGGAATTGCTATCGATATGGATGGTACTTCACTTCCTCAAGATACAATTGATGCATGTCTTGCATCAGATGCAGTATTATTAGGAGCTGTAGGAGGACCAAAGTGGGATCACCTTACAAATGGTGACCGTCCTGAAAAGGGACTTCTTGGAATCCGTGGAGCTTTAAAGCTTTACGCTAACCTAAGACCAGCTGTATTATTTAAGCAATTACAACATACATCTCCTCTTAAGCCTGAAATTGTAGGTGAAGGACTTGATATTTTAGTTGTTCGTGAGCTTACAGGTGGTATGTATTTTGGTGAGAAGGCTAATTCTCCTGCATATAACCCAGAAAAGCCTGATTGTTGGGCATCAGATCTTGAGAAATATTCAGTTTATGAAATTGAACGTATTCTTAAGACAGGATTTGATTGCGCAATGAAGAGAGGAAAGAAACTTTGCTGTGTTCATAAGGCAAACGTACTTGAATCTTCAAGATTATGGAGAGCTGTATTCGAGCGTGTTAAAAAGGATTATCCTGAAGTTGAGACATCAGAAATGTATGTTGATAACTGCGCAATGCAATTAGTTCGTAATCCAAGACAATTCGATGTTATCGTTACATCAAATATATTTGGAGATATTTTAACTGATGAGGCATCTCAAGTTGCAGGTTCAATTGGAATGCTTGCATCTGCATCTCTTGGAGCTGGAAAGCTTGGTTTATATGAGCCAATTCACGGATCTGCTCCAGATATAGCTGGAAAGAATTTAGCTAACCCTATCGCAACAATCTTATCATTACCATTAATGTTTAGATATTCTCTAGGATTAATGAAGGAAGCTGATGCAATTGATAAGGCTATAAATGAAGTTCTTGATGCTGGATATAGAACAGGAGATATTTTCTCAAGCGAGTTAAATGATCCATCTAAGAAGGTTGGAACTAAGGAAATGGGAGACCTTATTGTTAAGGCTTTAAAGTAATTAAAGTTTTATAAGAAAGGATTAGTCATTTGACTAATAATGGTATAAAATATGAAAAGTGATGTAGTTAAAAAGGGTGTTGAAAGAGTACCTAATCGTTCACTATTCAAGGCTTTAGGATATACTGATGAAGAAATTGAACGTCCTTTAATTGGAGTTGTATGTGCAAAGAGTGAAATTGTTCCAGGACATATGTATCTAGATAAAATCGCTGACGCTGTTAAGCGTGGAATTCTTATGGCAGGAGGAACTCCTATTGAAGTTCCTGCTATAGGAGTTTGTGATGGTATCGCTATGGGACATGAAGGAATGAAGTTCTCTTTAGTTACACGTGAACTTATTGCTGACTCAGTTGAGTGTATGGCTCAAGCACATGCATTTGATGGACTTGTATTAATTCCAAACTGTGACAAGATTGTTCCAGGAATGCTTATGGGAGCTTTAAGATTAAATCTTCCAACTGTAGTATGCTCAGGAGGACCAATGCTTGCAGGACATGTAGAAGGACATAAGACTTCATTATCTTCAACATTTGAAGCAGTAGGTCGTTATAAGGCTGGTAAGATTTCTAAAGAAGTTCTTGATGAATATGAAAATCATTCATGCCCAGGATGCGGATCTTGCTCAGGAATGTATACAGCTAACTCAATGAACTGTATGTGTGAGGTATTAGGAATTGCCTTACCTGGTAATGGTACTATTCCTTGTATGTATGCTGATCGTATAAGACTTGCAAAACATGCAGGTATGGCGATAATGGATATGGTAGAAAAAGATATTAAGGCACGTGATATTGTAAATGCTAAGTCAATTCATAATGCACTTACTGCAGATATGGCACTTGGATGCTCAACAAACACAATGCTTCACCTTCCAGCAATTGCCCATGAAGCACATGCTGACTTTACTTTAGATGATGCAAATGAAATTTCAGCACATACTCCAAATTTATGTCATCTAGCACCAGCTGGACCTACATATATGGAGGATTTAAATGAGGCTGGAGGAGTTCCTGCAGTATTAAAAGAACTTGAAAAGCTTAATTTAATTGATGTAAATCTTCCAACAGTTACTGGTAAAACTGTTGGTGAAAATATTAAAAATGCAGTTAATAAGAACCAAGAGGTTATTCGTACTTATGAAACAGCATATTCTAAACAAGGAGGACTTGCCGTATTAAAAGGTAACCTTGCTCCTAACGGATGTGTTGTTAAGCGTGGTGCTGTTGCGCCAAATATGCTAGTTCATACTTGTAAGGCAAAGTGCTATAACTCTGAAGAAGAAGCAATTGAGGCAATCGATGGAAATAAGATTGAAAAGGGTGACATTGTAGTTATTCGTTATGAAGGACCTAAGGGTGGCCCTGGAATGAGAGAAATGCTTGCTCCTACATCAAGACTTGCAGGTATGGGCCTTGATAAAGATGTTGCTTTAATCACTGATGGACGTTTCTCAGGTGCAACTCGTGGAGCTTCTATTGGACACGTTTCTCCAGAGGCTGCTGAGGGTGGATTAATTGGACTTGTTGAGAATGGAGATTTAATCCATATCGATATGAATAAATGTACAATTGAACTTCTTGTATCTGAAGAAGAAATTGCACGTCGTCGTGCAAATTGGAAAAAGCCAGCACCAAAGGTAACTACGGGTTATCTTGCACGTTACGCTAAACTTGTAACATCTGCCGCAACAGGTGCTGTATTTAAGGATTTAACAGAAGAAGATTTCTAATAATCCCAAACTAAAAAAAATTAGTAAGGAGATTTTAATATGAAAATTAATGGTTCACAACTTTTAATTGAATGCTTACTTGAACAGGGTGTTGATACCATCTTTGGTTACCCTGGAGGAGCAGTATTAAATATTTATGATGCAATATATAAGAATAAAGATCGTATAAAGCATATTTTAACATCACATGAACAAGGAGCAGCTCATGCAGCCGATGGTTATGCTAGAGCAACAGGTAAGGTTGGAGTTTGTATGGCTACATCAGGACCTGGTGCAACTAACCTTGTAACAGGTATTGCAACTGCATATATGGATTCTATTCCAATGGTTGCGATAACAGGAAATGTAGGATTATCTTTTATCGGTAAGGATTCTTTCCAAGAAATTGATATTACAGGAATTACTATGCCAATAACAAAGCATAATTTCTTTGTACGTGATGTAAAAGACCTTCACGAAATAGTTCGTAAGGCATTCCAAATTGCTCAATCAGGACGTCCTGGTCCAGTTTTAATTGATATTCCTAAGAATGTAACAGCCGCAATGGTTGAATATACTAAGGAAGAGCCTTTAAAGGTTTCAAGAAAGACTGAATATTTAAATGACGAAGTATTCAAGAATGCTGCAGATATCATTAATTCATCAAAGAAACCATTTATATTTGCTGGTGGAGGAGTAATTGCCTCTGGAGCATATGAAGAAGTAAAGGCATTAGCTGAAAAAATTAATGCCCCAATATCATTATCATTAATGGGTCTTGGTGCTTTCCCAGGAGACCATAAGTTATTTACAGGTCTTATAGGAATGCATGGTTCGCTAACATCTAATAAAGCTGCACGTGAATGTGATTGCTTAATTGCTTTAGGTGTTCGTTTTAGTGACCGTGTATATGGAGATGCTAAAAAGTTCTGTCCTAATGCTAAAGTAGTTCATTTTGATGTAGATCCTGCTGAAATTGGAAAAAATATGCCAGTTGATGCATCTGTAATTGGAGACTTAAAAAATTCATTAGATGGAGTATTACCTCTTATAGAGAAAAGAGATTCTGATGAATGGAATAAGCATATATCTGAATTAAAAGTAAAGTACCCATATGATTTATCTAAACCAACTCCTGGTGAATTAAAACCTCGTCAAATGATGGAAGTAATAGATAAAGAGACTAAGGGTGAAGCTATAATTACTACAGAAGTTGGTCAACATCAGCTTTGGGCAGCTCAATTCTATACTTATAAATATCCAAGAACATATATTTCATCTGGTGGACTTGGAACAATGGGATATGGAACAGGAGCGTCTATTGGAGCTCAAATAGGAAATCCTAATAGAAGAGTTGTTCATATTGCAGGAGATGGTTCATTTAGAATGAACATGAATGAACTTGCAACTATGAAAGCATATAATGTACCAGTAATCGTTGTTGTTGTAAACAATAAGGTATTAGGAATGGTACGTCAATGGCAAACTATATTCTATGGTAAGAGATATTCTGAAACTGATTTATCACATCGTGAACCAGATTTCAATAAACTTGCTGATGCATTTAGTATTAAAAATTTCAAAGCTGAAACAAAAGAAGAATTCCAAGAAGTATTTAAGAAGGCAATGTCTATTAACGAACCAGTTCTTATTAATTCGTTCGTTGATATGGATGAAAGAGTACTTCCTATGATTCCTGGTGGATGCTCAGTTGATGATATAATTATAGAATAATAAGTTTTGGGACTAAGTTAATTAGTCCCTTTTATTATAATAGTAGATAATACGCTTTGGTTTTTAGGTTATTTTAATTGAGAAAACTATATTTTTGTAGTATAATCAAACTTAAGGGTGATATTATGACAAAAGAAGAAATGTATAATGATATTAGAAGGTGGAAAAAGGAAAAAAACGCAATTATTCTTGCCCATTATTATCAAATTGGAGATATACAAGATATTGCTGATTATGTAGGTGATTCACTTGCTTTATCACAAATAGCATCAAAAACAGATGCTTCCATTATTGTATTTTGTGGTGTACATTTTATGGCTGAAACTGCAAAACTTTTATCACCAACTAAGAAAGTTTTACTACCAGTTATGGAAGCTGGTTGTGTTATGGCTAATATGATGAATGAGGAAAAAATCAAAGAATATAGAGAAACACATCCAGATACTATAATATTAATGTATGTAAATTCAACCGCAAGATGTAAACAATATGCAGATGTATGTGTTACATCATCTAATGCGTTAAAGATTATAGATTATTATCAGAAATTAGGAAAACCTATGTTATATGGACCAGATAAAAATCTTGGTGCATATGCAATGACTAAATCAAATGTAAAACTTGATTTATGGCCTGGTTATTGTGGAATTCATAATGGTTGTAAAAAAGAATTTGTTTTAGAAATGAAAAAATTACATCCTAATGCGCTATTTGTGGCACATCCAGAGTGTAATCTAGATGTATTATCTGAAGCTGATTATATTGGCTCTACTAAGCAATTAATTGAATATGTTACAGCATCTAATAATAATGAATTTATTATAGGGACTGAGTCTGGTGTAATACATGAAATGCAAAAAAGAAATCCTAATAAGAAATTCTATTTGCTAAATGATAGATTGAATTGCTTTGAAATGAAACTTACAAAATTAGAAGATTTATGGAAGTGCTTAAAGGATGAAACAAATGAAATTTTAATTCCAGAAGAAGTTGCATTAAAAGCTAATAAATGCGTTACAAAAATGCTTGAATTAAGCAAATAATTTAGTGAGGTATTTCTATGAGAAATTATCGTGAATTTGATGTAGTAATTCTTGGTGGGGGACTTGCAGGAATGTATACTGCAATGAACATTAATAGGGATTTAAAAATTGGACTTTTTGTTAAAGATAAGCTTGATAAAGGGTCTTCAAATCTTGCTCAAGGTGGAATTGCTGTTGAAGTAAATTTTGATGAGTCAAAAATTGAAGAACATTATGAAGATACTTTAAGAGCGGGTTCTTATATAAATAATAAAGAAGCTGTAAGAGTTCTTGTTAATGAAGGTGGAGAAAACATTAAGAATCTTGTAAACTTAGGTGTTAACTTTGATAAAGATCAAAATGGTGACTTCATAAGGACTCTTGAAGGTGGTCATAGATCACGTAGAATTCTTCATGCCGGTGGAGATGCTACTGGTGAGCATGTAATGAAGGATTTAAGAGAATCTTTAAAGAAATATACTAATATTGAAGTATTTGAAGATGAAATGGCAATTCAAATCCTTCATGAAAATAATAAAGCTATAGGTTTAGTCCTTGTAAAAGGAGATGCAGAACCTATATATGTATTTACAAATAAAATAGTAATCGCAACAGGTGGTTGTGGTGGAGTTTATAAAAATTCAACCAATGAAAAATTTGCATGCGGTGATGGAATAGCACTTGCATATCGTGCAGGAATTAAAATAGAAAACATGGAATTTGTTCAATTCCATCCAACAGGTCTTTATGAAGTGGAAAAAAGAGGAAGAGTATTCTTAATTTCTGAGGCTGTTCGTGGAGAAGGCGCAATATTGCGTAATATTGAAGGTCAAAGATTCATGGATAAATACGATAAGGAACGTATGGAATTAGCTCCTCGTGATGTAGTTTCTCAATCTATTAAACGTGAGATGTTTGATACATGGTCTGATCATGTATATTTAGATATTCGTCATAAAACAAAAGATTTCTTAACTCATAGATTCCCAACTATTTATGAAAAGTGTTTATCAATTGGAGTTGATATGAGTAAAGATTTAATACCTGTAACACCAATAGAACATTTTTTATGTGGAGGAATTCAATCTGATCTTTTTGGTCATACTTCAATGGAAGGTGTTTATGCAGTAGGAGAATGTGCTAACACAGGAGTACACGGAGCTAATAGACTTGCATCTAATTCACTTCTTGAATGTGTTGTATTTGGTAAAAGAATTGCAGATGACATTAATAAAGATAAAGATACATTATCTAAGCGTACTATAAAGTTCCCGCCAACAATTGGTGAGAATAGATTATTTAACTTTAAATCAATTAGAGTTGAAATAAGAGATACAATGGACAAATACGTGCAAATTGTACGTACTGAGGAAGGATTAAACCTTGCTAAAAAGATAATTGAACGTCATTATAATAATCTTAAAAAGATTAATGTTATGTCACATTATTATTTTGAAACTCTAAATATGGCAACTGTCGCATTAATAATTATTAACGCATCCTTAGCTCGTAAGGAGTCAATTGGTTGTCATTATAGACTAAATTAGGAGGTTCAAATGGATTATAAAATCGTTGATACTATAATTTTAAATGCTTTAAATGAAGATATGCCAGAAGGAGACTGCACAACTGATAATTTAATACCACAAGATCATCAATCTAGGGCTCGCTTTATTAGTAAAGAAGATGGAGTTATATCAGGCGTTGATGTTTTAAGAAGAGTATTTGAAATTGTTGGTGGGAAGTTTAATTTAACATTAAATGTTAAAAATGGAGATTTTGTTAAAAAAGGCGATATAATAGGTTTGATTGATGGAGATACTAGAACTCTTTTAAAGGGTGAAAGAGTCGCATTAAACTTATTCCAACGTATGTGTGGTATTGCCACTACAACTTATAACTTTACAAAAGAACTAGTCGGTAACACCAAAATATTAGATACAAGAAAAACGACTCCAAATCTACGTTATATTGAAAAAATGGCAGTAGTAGACGGTGGAGGTACTAATCACAGATACTCACTATCTGATATGGCAATGATTAAGGATAATCATATAGTAGCTGCAGGATCTATAACAAAAGCAGTAGAAATTTTAAAATCTAAGATTAGTAAGAGAGTAGAGGTAGAAGTTGAAACAAGGGAGGAATTCCTTGAAGCAAACGCTACAGCCGCTGATGTAATAATGCTTGATAATATGTCAAATGAAGATATGAGATGGTGCGTTTTGCATAACGATAAAGAAAAACACAAGCTTGAAGCATCAGGTAATATGACTGTTGAACGTATTAAAGAGGTTTCAAGCCTTGGGGTAGACTTCATATCAGTTGGCGCTTTAACTCATTCACCAAAAGCACTCGATATATCTTTAAAATTTTATGATTTAAATTAGGAGAAATATTATATGAAATTTAGTAAAGAAGCATTCCAAATGGTTGTAAATAATGCGGATGTAAATGGAATAGATACATTTATTTTAGATGATAATAAAAATAAAGTAGATTATCATATCTATATGATTTTTATAGAGTCAGGTAATGTTGCCTCAATCATTTGTGAAAAATTACCTGCATCAGGTGATAAAAATAATTATGAGGTATTTGAATTTAATGGTAATAAACTATTAGAACATAATATAGTAAGAATAAAACCATTAGATAAATCAAATCCAAGACATGACAAATTAATCGAACAATTTGTAAACAGAAATGTTAAATAATATTTAAATACATACTTTATGGTAAGGTTCATAGTATAGACCTTACCATTTTTTTAACTTTAATAAATAATAAAGTAAAACTTTTAAATTAAAATAATATATAAAAAAACAAAATGCATTTAAAATAAAATGCAGACAAGTATTATCAACTTAATTTTTTTTTGAATAATAATAGAAATCATCTTTTTTTGTGCTATAATTTTTTTATGTAAAAGGATGGTGTAATATATGGTAAATATTGGTATTTACGGATATGGAAACTTAGGTAAAGGAGTAGAAGCTGCGATTGAAAAAAATAGTGATATGAATCTTGTCGCAGTATTTACAAGACGTAATCCTAAGGATGTAACAATTAGAAATAAGTCTGCTAAAGTAGACCATGTTGATAATATTCCTTCATATAAAGGAAAAATAGATGTAATGATTTTATGCGGAGGTTCTGCAACAGACCTTCCATGGCAAACTCCAGAGGTTGCAAAAGATTTTAATGTAATTGATTCTTTTGATACTCACGCTAATGCATTAAAACATTTTAATAATGTTGATAAAGTTGCTAAGGAAAATGGTACAACTGCAATAGTATCAGTTGGATGGGATCCTGGAATGTTCTCATTAAATAGATTATATGCAGAATCAGTATTACCAGATGGTAAGGATTATACTTTCTGGGGTAAGGGAGTATCACAAGGACATAGTGATGCAATTAGAAGAATTGATGGAGTAGTAGATGCAAGACAATATACTTGTCCTGTAGATAAAGCATTAGAAGAAGTAAGAAGTGGTTCTAACCCAGAACTTACTACTCGTGAAAAACATACAAGACTTTGTTATGTTGTAGCTAAAGAAGGTGCTGATCTTAAGAAGATTGAAAATGAAATTAAGACAATGCCTAACTACTTTAGTGATTACGATACTACAGTAAACTTCATTTCACAAGAAGAACTAAATAAGAATCATAAAGGACTTCCTCATGGAGGATTTGTAATTAGAACTGGTCAAACAGGATTTGATAACGAGAATAAGCATGTAATTGAGTATTCATTAAAACTTGATTCAAATCCAGAATTTACAGGATCTGTGCTTATCGCATATGCTAGAGCTTGTAAGAGACTAAACGATGAAGGAGTTAAGGGATGCAAAACTGTTTTTGATATTGCACCATCTTATCTTTCTAGTTTGTCAAATGCTGAATTACTAAGTCATGTCCTATAATATTAAAATTACAATATAATTATTAAATAAAATGGCACATTAGGTTTTTATAATCTAATGTGCTTTTTAAATTTTATAAATCACAACAAATTTAATGATCATAAGGATTATATATTTATGTAATTATCTAAAATATTACAAAATTGAATACGTTTTGTCGCATAATCGACAAAGTAAAAAAATAAATAATTATTTTGTCGAAAAACTATTGATAAAAGCGTTTTCATTTGCTAAAATAATGATGTTTT
>CAVAQB010000066.1:31370-39998 GCA_963590725.1 Anaeroplasmataceae bacterium
GGATGAGAAAAAATGAAAAAAATTATTGCGTTCATATTCGCTTTATTTTCAGCAATCACATTAGTGTCTTGCGGCGGTAATACTGATAAAGACAGTGATTCTAATGATGGTAAGAAAACTAGGCTAGACGCCCCTGTGATTACCCTTACAGGTAATACTGTATCTTGGGATAGAGTTGAAAATGCAGGTGAATATGTAATAAAAATTAATGATGAAGTAGAAGAAGGGTATAAAGAGTTAAGCTATGACATTAATAAGAGTGAGGCAGGAAAATATTTAGTAAGTGTTAAAGCAGTTCCATCTGATAGTAGTAAATATAGAGAGTCTTATTATTCTGATGAGGTTTTATATACAAAAACTGATACTGCATCAGCAACAATTTGGGTTGTAGGAGATTCTACTGTTTGTGAATATGCAACTTACAATGCTGATGGTTCTGTTCAATCAGTGACTGATAGTACATATTTTTATGAAAGATATGGATATGCTACTCAATTTAAGACAATTTTTAATGATAAAATTACTATTAAGAATTATGCAATTTCTGGACGTAGTTCAAAGAGTTTTATAACAGATGAATCAGGAAATTATGATACAGTAATGTCTAGGATGCAAAAAGGTGATTATCTTGTTGTTGGATTTGGACATAATGATCAAAAAGATGATGATGCAAATAGATTTGCATCAGCAGATGAGTCAACTGATACACAAGGTTCATTTAAAAATATTTTATATAATAAGTATATTAAGCCAGCACAAGATAAAGGTGTAACTCCAATTCTTTGTTCACCAATTGTTCGTGCATCTAAAACTAATGATTATACTGGTAAGAATGGCCATATTACAGCATTTGGAAATTATGGAAAAGCAGTAGTAGATTTAGGAAGTGAAAAGAATGTTACTGTAATTGATTTAACTACATTAACAAAGAATTTATATACTGAACTTGGATATGAACAAGCACAATATTTCCATGCATTTACATCAGGAAATAATGCAACAGAGGTTAATTTAACTTCAATTGATACAACTCATATTAATATATATGGTGCAAAGATGGTTTCATATTTATTTGCAGAAGCTTTAAAGAATACTAATTGTCAATTGAAGGATTATCTTAAATCATATACTAAGCCTACTAAAGAGAACGATTTAGTTATAAATAAATTCTATAAATATGTTAAATATACAACTCCAGATCTTGCTGCTTGGAAACAAGCTATTAGTGATGGTACAGTAAAAAATAATGAAGATGAAATAGTTGATGCTAATGGAATATATTCAACAATTACTGATGGATGGTATGGTACTGCATTCGGAGATATGGGATCTGACAATCCATATAATTGTGGATATATAGCAACTGAAACTGAAGAAGGAATATTCAAGGTAGGTCAAGGAACTAAAGGTTCAATGAAAGGTAAAATATCATCAACAACTGAAGGATATGCATTTGCTTTTAGACAAGTATCTGTTCAAAAGAACTTTAAATTAAGTGCTAAAGGAACTATACTTACACAATTGTCTGATGGAAAACAAGCAGGATTTGGATTAATGTTAAGAGATGATTCATACATTCCAACCTCTGATAAAGGAATTTGTTCAAATAATATAGTTGCTGGTGTTTATCAAGAAAAGGTCGGCTCAAATATAGTTGGATATGCAAGACAATCAGGAACAATTGTTAAATCAAATAATACATCTACTCTAACTCCTGCAGTAGGTACTACTATTGAAGCTACTATTGAACGTTTAGGTCAAGTAGTTACTACAACAATTGTTTATAATAATGAAACATTTGTAACTACTTACACAGATTTTGATTTAACTGCTCGTGATGGTGAATATATGTATATTGGTATGTGCGCAGCACGTGGAATTGTTGCCGAGTGGACAAACGTTTCCTTCCAAATTACAGGAGATGCAATTGGTGCATAATATATTTTATAAAAGTCTATGGTAACATAGGCTTTTATTTTTAATTAATATTATCTATTTATAAAAATGTTATATGAAATTCAATAAAAAATAATTTTATTTATTTAATGAATAATATAACAATATTTGTATTTAAGCATATTAAAATATTATTATTTCCAAGAAAATTAATGCAAATTACTAAATTAAAGAAATAATTTATGATAAAATAACTAAAAATAGTATCAAATATTAGGAGTATTATTATGAAAATTAATGGAACAGAAGATTTAAGAATTCAAAAATCAGTTCAAATAATTAGAAAAACTTTTGAAAAAATGATTGTTAAAATGGATTATGAACAAATGGATGTTAAAATGCTTTGTGATGAAGCTATGATTAATATCAAAACGTTTTATCGTTATTACGATTCACTTGCCTCTCTTTTAATGGAATTTCAAGAAGAAATGGCTGATGAATTTATTGAAATACTAAATAAGTATAAGATTCCAGAAGAACTAGATAAGGTTAATAGAGATTATATTTCATCACTATCATTAAAAGGACTTGCTTATCAAAAAATTATGATGACTGGAAATTTTGGATATATTAATTTTAAAACTATGGAGCGTGTTTTAAATGAAATGAATATTAGTAGCGATCATAATAATGATATTGATTTATTTAAAAGAAATGTTCTTATTAATTTCTTAAATACTACATCGCTTGATGTTTATCGTAGATGGGTAGATGATGGTAAGAAGATACCACTAAAAGATGTAATTGAATTATCATCAAAATTAATAATAAATGGATCAAGTGCTATACTTAAGAAAGAGGATTAATTTCCTCTTTTTTTAGTTGAAAAAATTGTTATTATTTGGTATATTTAAACACGGGTGATTTTATGAGCGTATTAAAGGTATCTGATGTTTCCCATGGATTTGGTGATAGAACAATTTTAGAGAATGCATCTTTTGTTATGCAAAAGGGTGAGCATATTGGACTTGTTGGAGCTAATGGAGAGGGAAAATCTACATTTATTAATATTATAATGGGTAATATTACTCCAGATTCTGGAAAAATTGAATGGAATAAAAGAATAACAAAAGGTTATCTTGATCAATATACAAAACTTACAGAGGGACTTACAATTAAAGAATTTTTAAAAACAGCTTTTAGTAATATGTTTTTGTTAGAACAAGAAATGTATAAAATGTATGAAAAAATGGCTGATGCATCTGAGGAAGAAACTAATCAAATGCTTGAAGAAATTGGAGAAATTCAATCTGAACTTGATACTTCAGGATTTTATACAATAGATTCTAAAATTGAAGAAGTAGGAAATGGACTTGGGCTTGGTGACATTGGCTATGATAAAGATGTTACTGAATTATCTGGAGGACAAAGAAGTAAGGTATTACTTACAAAACTAATACTTGAAAATCCTATGATTTTAATACTAGATGAGCCTACAAACTTCCTTGATGAATCTCATATAAGATGGTTAACTAATTATTTACAAAACTATGAGAATGCTTTCCTTTTAGTATCACATGATATACCTTTCTTAAATAATGTTGTAAATGTTATATACCATTTAGAGGATGGTAAACTTACTCGTTATAGTGGTAATTATGATTTGTTTGAAAAACTTCATGCGGTTGAAATAGAACATCAAAATATAGCTTATGAAAAACAACAAAAAGAAATTCAAAGGCTTGAAACATTTATCGCTAAGAATAAGGCTAGAGTTGCGACTACTAATATGGCTAAATCTCGACAAAGACAACTTGATAAGATGGTTTTAATTGATAAGGCATCTGAAAAAATAAAACCTAATTTCAAATTTAAGGAAGCAAGAGCTTCAGGTAAATTTGTAATCACATGTAGAGATTTAGTTATTGGTTATGATACACCATTATCAAAACCTCTTAATCTTGTTATTGAACGTGGCCATAAATACGCAATTAGAGGTGCAAACGGAATTGGTAAATCTACACTTTTAAAAACAATGCTTGGAATTCAAAAACCAATATCTGGTAGTGTTGAATTAGATTATAATATATTATATGGATACTTTGTACAAGAAGAGAAATATGATAGAAATACAGCGCATCAAGAAGTGTGGAATATGTATCCATCTTTAACTAATGCTGAGGTTCGTGGAGCTTTAGCTGCCTGCGGTCTTACAAAGGATAAAATAGATTCTTTAATGGTAGTATTATCTGGAGGAGAGGCTGCAAAGGTAAGACTTTGTAAACTTATGCTTAAAGAATGTAATACATTAATATTAGATGAGCCTACAAACCATTTAGATGTACTAGCTAAAGAAGCACTTAAAGAAGCAGTACAAAACTTTAAAGGCACAGTTATTTTAGTATCACATGAGCCTGAATTCTATGAAGGTGTTGTTGATACTATTCTAAATGCCGAAGAATGGACAACAAAAATTGTATAAAAATAGAAGATTTGCAAAAATCTTCTTTTTTTATATAAATATTAATATCTTTAACTTGTATTTATTGTGTGAAAACGCTACAATATCTTTATATAAATTTTTTTAGGAGTGTATATAAAATGAGAAAAACAAAAATATTATTATCATTAGGTGTAGCCACTCTTGCTGGACTATCTTTAGCATCTTGCGGAAAAGATAGTGCTGATTTTGAAGTAGGTATTCTTCAATATACAACACACACAGCACTAGACAAAGCTACAAATGGATTTAAGGATGCTTTAAGTAAAAAAGCAGAAGAAGCTGGAAAGACAGTTAAGTTTGTCTATAAAAATCCAGAACAAGATAATTCGACAATGCTTACAATGGCTAATCAGCTTGTTCGTAATTGCGATTTAGTTCTTGGTAACGCAACACCAGCTGCAACTCAACTTGTTTCAAGCCGTCAAACAGAAGGTAAATCAAACCTACCTATATTATTTACATCAGTAACAGACCCTGTATCTGCACAACTTGTTAAGGCAATGAGTGGAAAAGATCACACTGAAAATATTACAGGAACATCTGATTTAAATCCTGTAAGTGCACAAATGGATTTAATCAAAGATTTTGATACAAATATCGATAAGATTGGTTTTATTTATAATATATCTGAAACAAATTCTAAGGTACAAGTTGATTCATGCATTAAATATTTAGAAAATTCTGGAATTGCAACAGAAGTTAAAACTGTATCTGAACAAGGACAAATAAGCGCAACTACAAGTACTCTTGTAAGTGCTGGTTGCGACGCTATTTATATTCCAACAGATAACCTACTTGCGTCAAATATGACAACTGTAACAAATGTTACTAACCCAGCTAAGGTTCCTGTATTTACAGGAGAATCTGGTATGGTTGATTCTGGTGGTACTATGACTGTTTCAATTTCATATTATGAGCTTGGATATACTACAGGAGAACAAGCAGCACAAATATTGCTTGATGGAAAGAGTGCATCTTCTATTGATGTTGTGACTCAAACAGATCCTACAAAGATGGAATTTGCATATAATGCTTCTGCAATGGCACAAATGAATTTAACATTTACTGATTCATTTAAAACTAAATATTCTATAAAGTAGTAAGGGGTTTAATATGGATATTATTTTAGATACGTTGCAATATGGACTTCCATACGCATTACTAGCTCTTGGAGTATTTATATCTTATAGAGTTCTTGATTTCGCTGATATGTCTTGCGAAGGAACATATGTGTTGGGAGCTGCAACAACTCTTGTAATGATTTCTAATGGTTCAAACGCATGGCTTGCAACTTTAGTCGGTATTTTATGTGGTTGTATAGGAGGCCTTATAACAGGTCTTCTGCATACTAAGCTTAAAATTAATGGACTGTTAGCGGGAATTATTACACTTACTGCATGTTTTTCTATAAATCTTGTGATTTTTGGAATTAAAAAAGGTGAACCATTTAGCTTAACTGATACTTATAATTCCTTTATAACTTTAAAAGTAAACGGATCAGATGACCCTACAATATTTGGACTTATGAGTGGATTATTTTCTATTAGAAAATATGGAATAATACTTGAAATGTTTATTATTGTAGTAATTATTACCGCAATACTATATGCATTCTTTGGTACCGAGATTGGAATGTCAATGAGAGCTTCTGGTATGAATAAGAAAATGGCAAGAACGCAAGGTATTAATACTGATTTCTACATGATATTAGGTCTTGTAATATCAAATGGCTTAATTGCCCTATCAGGCGCAATTGGAGCTCAAAGAGATTACACAGTATCCTCAACATCTGGTACTGGTATGCTTGTAATAGGTTTAGCCGCAATTATTATTGGAGAGGCTTTATTTGGTAAAAGAACTTTCTGGAACTGGTTAATATCAATTGCGCTTGGTGCTATTGTTTATTATTTAGTTATCGCAGTTGCTTTATATTTAGGATTCCCTTCACATTTATTAAAATTATTATATGCTATTTTAATTGTTCTTATTTTAACATTTGGATTCTTAAAAGAAAAATTCCATTGGAATCTAGATTTAATTGGACGTATAAAATCTTTATTTAAAAAGAATAGCCCAGAAGAATTAAAAGATAGTAGTGATGAAATAAATTTACCTACTAAATCAAATTTTGAAGAAGAATATGTAGATGATATTAATGGCGTTTCGTTAGAAACTAATAATTTAAAAACAATGCTTAATGTAGAAGAAGCAGTAAAAATTTTTAATCGTTCTGGAAATAAAGAAGATTTAAAAGTTGCTCTTGACCATATGAATGTAGAAATAAAAGAAGGAGAATTCGTTACTATTATTGGTGGTAATGGTTCTGGTAAATCTACATTCTTCAATTGCGTATCTGGTGTATATAAACTTGACGGTGGTAAAATCGTTATAAACGATACTGATGTTACTAAAACTGCTGAATACAAAAGAGCTAAGTATATCGGAAGAGTAGCACAAGATCCTTATCAAGGAACTGCACAAGATATGTCAATTCTTGAAAATTTATCTATCGCCTCTCGTAGAAATAGAAGAAGAACTTTAAAATGGGGATTTAATAAGAAAGATACAAATGACTATAAGAAATTATTAAGTACTCTAAATCTAGGTCTTGAAAATAGAATAAATACTAAGATTGGTCTTCTATCAGGAGGACAAAGACAAGCTGTAACATTACTTATGGCAACCTTAAAACGTCCTGATATTCTATTCCTTGATGAACACACTGCAGCCCTTGACCCTAAAACTGCTAAAACAGTATTAGAATTAACTGAAAATGTAGTAGAAAGTAATAAACTTACTGCGGTTATGGTTACTCATAATATGAAGGATGCCATTAAATATGGAAATAGACTTCTTATGTTTAATAATGGTAAATGTATTTATGATGTATCTGGTGAAGAAAAGAAGAATTTAACAGTAGAGATGCTTTTACAAAAATTCGAAAATGTAGAATTTACTGATAAAGACATTTTAGGATAGTATTATACACTCACAAATCGTGAGTGTATTTTTTTGAAAATATGATATAATGTTTGTGGTGATATTATGGTTGAATTAAAATGCATAAAAGATGATTTTTATGGTAATGGAATAGTTTTATATAATGGTGAAGAGAAAAAAATACCAGGATTACTAGAAGGTGAAATTGGTGTTTTTGAGGCTATAAAGAATGGTAAGTATACAAATCTTCATTTATTAGATATAAAGAATAAATCAATATATAGAATTGAGCCAAAGTGCCCAATATATAAAGAATGTGGTGGATGTCAGTTTCAACATATGACATACGAACATGAACTAAAGATAAAGAAAGATTATTTAATTGATTTATTTAAAACATCAAGAACATTAAAAATTAACGATGTTATAAATTTAGATAAACCAGATGGTTATAGAGATAAATGTCAAATGACATATAAACTTTCTAAATCAAAGAAGGTTGTGTGTGGATTTTATGAAGAAAAATCACATAAAGTTCAACCAATTACAAATTGTATGATTCAAAATGACAGGGCTACATCTATTATTGAAGGTGTAAATAAGGCATTGACTAAGAATAAGATTTTGCCATATGATGAGCGTAGTAAAAAAGGAATAATACGTCATATTGTTATTCGTATTGGAGAATTTTCGGGTGAGATAATGGTATCTCTTGTTACTAATGGAGAGTTTTTCCCTGGAAGAAAGAATGTTGTAACTGATATTTTAAAACAAAATCTTGGAATTACAACAATTGTTCAAAATTATAACGATAGGGATACCTCAATTGTTTTAGGTGATAGAGAAAGAGTATTATATGGACCTGGATTTATTTATGATCAAATAAATGAATTTAAATTTAAAATATCATCTCGTTCATTCTATCAAGTTAATCCTAAAGGAATGAAAAAGTTATATCAAAAGGCTATAGAAAATTTAGGTATTAAAAAAACAGATGTAGTACTTGATGCATATTCAGGAGTTGGTACAATTGGTATTTTAATGTCTAAATATGCCAAAGAAGTATATTCTGTAGAATTGAATCATGATGCATATAAAGACGCGATTTTAAATGCTAAGATTAATAATGTAAAAAATATTAATTTCTTTAATATGGATTCAACTAAATTTATTTTAGATTGCGCAAAGAATAATGTTAAATTTGATCTACTTATATTAGACCCTCCAAGAGAAGGTTCTACAAAAGAATTTATTAATCGTTACAGTAAAGACTATGTTCTTGTTGATGT
>CAVAQB010000067.1:0-6684 GCA_963590725.1 Anaeroplasmataceae bacterium
GCTTTATCTTTACCTGCTTCAATTACATCATTAATTTGATTTTCATCAATAGATGAAAGATTAGATAAATCAATATAATCTCCTTTCTCTGCATCACTTTCAAGAACTAGTGTATTCTTATCTTTTACTAATACGTTTATTTCTTTCATTATTATCCCTCCTGTGCTTGTACCACAATTATACTTTTTTAAAAATAAAAATGCTGTCCAAAAAACGGACAGCATATACATTCGATTAGTTTTCTTCTACTTCATTACCTATATTAGATAAGTCTTTATTCCATTTGAATTTTAACATAGTTATTATAGCCATAAATATTGGTACTATTATAAATAGATAGAATGAGGCTTGTGGATTTACATCTGATTTTGTGCACACAAACACAAAGTCTATAACAAATCCCAAAATACATATTATATTTATTATTAAACCTATAATATTTTTAAATGGATTTAATAAAAATAAGAATGGAATTATTAATAAAATAATTGATATTAAAATACTAGTATTGTGACGTACATTATAGAATAGTGTATGATATATTGTATTATCTGATTCAGTTATATCAAATAAAGATAATTTAAAGAAAAATATGGCAGTTATTACAAAATTAGCGATTGTAAGATATATGATAGGATTTATATTAAATCTTGATTTAATAGGTTCTATATCAAGAGTTTTTGTGAATCCTTCATTTTTCTCAAGTGATCTAAATAGTGGTATTCCTAGTAAAGATACTACTACAAATTCTCCTAAAAATACTGTAAACATAGTAATAGGGATTGGAAGATCATAGACAATAGATAATTCTAATCCTACAATTATACCATTAAATATTGATGGGAAAAGGGAAGATACCTCTAAGTTTTTAATAAACATCATAGGAATACATGATATAGCTGTCGCTAGTGTTCCAAACACTATATCAGCCCATCCTACTGGTGAAAATAGATTAGCTACCAAGCATCCAATTATCATAGATATTGAATATCTCTTCTTATAGACTATAAGAAGCATTAATACCTCCGATATTCTAAATTGTACATCACCATAAGATAGTGGTGTAAGTGCTAGTGTTAACACAGCATAAAGTGCAGCTACTATAGATATCTCTGCAATCTCTCTAATTCGTAATTTATTCATTTTTTATACCTCTCTTTTTATAAGCTGGTTATTAGAGTGAACAGCTTATTCATTTTTATAATTGTCGATGAAAAATTCGCCTTTTAATGTATCAGGCTCATGCTTATATAATCCTTCAAATCCTAACTCTTCGGTAGCTTTATAAAGAGTTATTGCGACGCAGTTAGATATATTTAGAGCTCTTACTTTATCTGTTGTAGGAATTCTAAAACATTTATCTAAATTATCATGAAGTATTTCATAAGGGATACCAGTTGATTCACGTCCAAACATAAAATATATTTCATCACTATCATTTTTTAAATTCAACTCAGATGGATTTTTATGTCCATATCTTGTAAGATAATAAATATTTATATTTGGATGTTTATTACAAAAGTCATTGTAATCATCGTACGTTTCATATTCTAACTCATCAAAGTAATTTACGCAAGACCTTTTAACTCTTTTATCATACAAATTAAAGCCTAGTGGAAATATTAAATGAAGTTTTGCATTAAAGCCTACACAAGAACGAATAATGTTTCCACAATTCTCAGCGATTTCAGGTTCATATAATACAACATTAATCTTCTTCATATTCTTCACATGTAAGGCTATAGGCATCAGCGTCCATTACTTTAGCTCTTACAATATCTCCTATTTGTTTTTCAGAGTGACACGCTACATATACACGTCCGTCTATATCTTCTGGCGCAAATTGATAAGATCTTCCAAAATACATGAAGTTTTCCATATCATAACCCTCTATTAAAACCTCTTGTATTTCACCTAAATGAGATTTGTTTTGAGATAATGATATATCATATTGTGTATCCATTACAAAGTTATAACGTCTCATTTTCTCATCTTCTGAAATCTCTTGAGGCATCTTATAAGCCTCAGTACCTTCTTCAGGTGAGAATGTAAAGCATCCAAGCTTATCGAATTTAACATCTTTTATAAATTCACATAAATTATGAATATCATCCTCAGTCTCAGATGGGAAGCCTACCATTATAGTTGTTCTTATACAAGCATTTGGTATTTCACGTCTTATTTTATGAAGTAAGTCTAATATCATTTGCTTATTAGACCTACGTCTCATAAGTTTTAATATCTTATCCTCACTATGTTGAATAGGAATATCAAAATATGGCATCATTTTTGGTTCGTTTTTAATAAAATCTATAAGTTCATCTGTTACAATTTCTGGATATAGATAGAATAGGCGAACCTTAAAGTTACCATCTAGGGCACAAATTTGTTTTAACAAATCTGTAAGCATTAATCTTCTTTCAAGATCAAATCCATAATTTGTTGTATCTTGTGATACAATGCATAATTCTTTACATCCATCTTTTATATGAACCTTGCATTCATTTAATATATCATCAATAGTTCTTGATTTTAGTCTTCCTCGAATCAATGGAATTGCGCAGAATGCACATCTATTAAGACATCCATCAGATATACGCACATAACGTGTATAAGGAAGAGTGGTATCATATACTCTATCAGCAAAGTTCATACAAACATTTGTATTTGCGTTAATGTTTAAAACATTACAAATAACCTCTGATATATGAATATAATCTTTTATTTGAACAAACTTATCTACTTCTGGTAATTGTTCAATCAATTCATCTTTATAACGTTGGGCAAGACAACCAAATACAATAAGTTTTTTCTTACCAACCTTATAATCTATAATATCAAGTATTGTATTAATTGCTTCTTCTCTTGCTGATTCTATAAATGCACATGTATTTACGCATAGTAAATCCGCATCATTTGGATTATTACATGGCGTAATACCTAAATTTTTACATACACCAAGAATCATTTCAGAATCAACTCTATTTTTGTCACACCCTAGAGTTTGTAAAAATACTTTCATTCACCCTTACCTCCAAATAATGCATCAAATAAAAATAATGCTTCTTCAACTTGAGAAGATTTATGAAGCCCAAATGCACATTCGTTTGAGAAATGTTCGCAGTTGTTATTAATTAAATCATATCCCATATCACCTAAATGTGCTTTTGCGTACTCTACTACTTCCTCAGGCTTTCTTTTATTAGCTAAATCCTTACTTGAGTATTCAGCAACTTCTAATTTTCCACCTTTTAAAAAATCAAGAAGGCTTGTCTCAATTACCATTGCTTTAGAAGGGTCTAATTCTCCTGTTGGTGAACCAAATTGTATAACTCTATCATTACCAATATAAATACCATGATGAGCATATAAATCTCTTTGTACTCTTATTTGATCTCCAAGTACAGGCTTTTTATTAAAAACAAATTTCATATTTTATAGCTCCTTTGAATCTAAAATGATGGTAACAGGTCCATCATTTAGAAATGATACCTTCATATCGGCACCAAATATACCACATTCTACATGTATATTATAATCATTTCTTAAAATCTCATTAAATTTATCATAAAGAATTGTAGCCATACTTCCTGGCATAGCATTTGTAAATGATGGACGGTTTCCATGTTTTGCATCCGCATACAATGTAAACTGTGAAATAGATAAAATAGTACCACCAATATCTTTAAGTGATAAATTCATTTTATCATTACTATCATTAAATACTCTAAGTCCTGCAATCTTTTTTGCGAGTAGATTTAATTCTTTTTCTGAATCTCCATTTGTAAATCCTACAAGAATCATAAACCCATTATCACATTTCCCTGTAATATTACCATCTACTTTGCATACTGCATCCTTAACTCTTTGTACTACAACTCTCATTATTGATTATCCCTTTCAATATTTATAACTTGTTTAATCTTCTTTAAATTAACTATTAATGTATTAAGCTCTGTTATATTTTTAACTAAGAATTTTAGTTTTACAAGGGATTGAAGATTATCATTATTATTACATGAAATAGATAACACATTAAGTCCTGATTGAGATACTACATTAATAATATCTCCAACAAGGGATTGTGCTTGAGTAGCACTTATTTTAATCCATGCAGGATATTGTCTTGTAATACCCTTAGTCCATCTAAGTTCTAAAAGTCTATTAGATGTTAAGAATTCTAAGTTATTACATCCACTTCTGTGTACAACTATTCCATTACCTTTAGTTATATATCCCCAAATCTTATCTCCTGGTATTGGTGAACAACAATTTCCAAGCTTTATTTGTGGATTTGTAAGACCGTCAACAATAACTCCTGTTTCGCTCTTTGTTGTCTCAATTAATATTCTATTATTTTTATCTATTGCCTTCTTTAAAGCTTCATCTTGGCTTTGCATATTGCCAAGAAGCTTTGAAGACACTGTTTTAACAGATATTAAGCCTTTACCAATAGAAAGATATAAATCTTCAAGTGTTTCAATAGATTGTTTTGAGAAGTTTTCTTTTACAAATCTATCAGTAAGCTCAATATCTATTTGTTGAGTTACCATTTCCTTCTCTATAGCATCCATTCCCCTAGATACAAGGACATCATGATTTTGTTTATTAAGGAAGGCTTTAATCTTATGCTTAGCGTTAACTGTCTTACAAATATTTAGCCAATCCTCTGATGGACCAAATGATGTTTTCGAAGTACGAATTGAACAAATATCAGAAGTTTCTAATTCATAAGATAGTGGTACAATTCTTCCATTAACAGTAGCCCCTACACAAGTATTTCCTAAGTTTGTATGAATTCTATACGCAAAATCTATTGGAGTCGCTCCAACAGGTAGGTCAATAACCTCTCCTTGTGGAGTGTATACATAGATATATTTTTCTAAATAATCTTGATGTACTGCGTCTACATAAGCCTCTGCATCAGCATCATTTTCATTATATTGCATAAGCTCACCATACCATTTAAGCTTCTTTGCAATCTCAAATTGTTCTCTATCTTTTGAATATTCAACATTCTCTTTATATGCCCAGTGTGCCGCAACTCCAAGCTCCGCTATAGTATCCATTTCCTTAGTTCTTATTTGAATCTCAAATGTTTGTCCTTCATGGGCAATAACAGTTGTATGTAAAGATTGATACATGTTAGGCTTTGGTACTGCGATATAGTCTTTAATACGTGCAGGAATTGGTGTATAGTGAGAGTGAATTATACCAAGAATTTGGTAACATTCAGCAACCTCGTTTACAATTACACGAAGAGCAAATATATCGTATAAATCTTCAAATTTCTTATTTTGTGATTTCATTTTTTTGTATATTGAATATATACCCTTAATTCTTCCTTTAATAGAAAAATCACGAACATTAGAAGCTTCCTTTAAAAGATATCCTGTAATCTCTTTAGTCATTTTAGAGATTATATCATCTTTAGAATTCTTCTTTTCTTCAATTTTATTCTTAATTTCCTCATATGACTCTTGATCTAGATATTTAAGTGATCTATCTTCAAGTTCAGCTTTAATAGCAAATATTCCGAGTCTATGTGCAAGTGGTGCATAAATTTCTAACGTTTCATTAGAAATTCTTTTTTGCTTATCAGGCGCCATCGCATCCATTGTACGCATATTATGAAGACGGTCAGCAAGCTTTACTAAAATGACTCTTATATCTTTAGCCATCGCAAGAAGCATTTTTTGATGTGTTGCGGCTTGTTTTTTCTCAAGGGATGCAAATTTTAATTGTGATACCTTAGTAACACCATCAACAATTTCAGCAACATCAGAATTAAACATAGCCTTTAAATCATCAAGTGTTGTATCAGTGTCTTCAACAACATCATGTAAAAGTCCTGCGCATAATGTATTTGGCCCTACGTGAAGGTCAGCTAGAATATAAGTTACTGCGATAGGATGGACAATATATGGTTGTCCACTCTTTCTAAACTGATTCTTATGCTTTTCTGCGGCAAGTTGATAAGCTTTTCTTATTAAATTTAAATCTTCTTCTCTATGAATATATGTATTAATTAAAACATATAGCTCATCAAAAGTATGCTCTGGCATAATTATCACTTCCTATTTTTTTTACTTTATAGCTGATGTATCCTCTATAAGAGATATAACATTATAATCTTTTAACTTTTCTCGTCCATTCTTGTCAGTTAGTTCTAATAAAGCGGCACAACCAACAACATTTCCACCAAGTCTTTCAATAAGTCTTATAGTAGTTATAAGTGTATTTCCTGTAGAAAGCTTGTCATCAATTATAACTATTCTATAATTCTTTTTAATCGCATCACTATGACATGCAAGTTCTTTAGTAACTCCAGTCTCAAGTGAATATGATGATTTAGCGAATTCTCTTGTTAAATTTTTAGGATTTCTAACAGGTACAAAACCAATACCAAGCTTAGAAGCTACGGCGGCACCTAAAATAAATCCTTTTGATTCAGGTGATACAATTAAATCAGGCTTTAGTTTTTTTGAAAATTTAGTTAATTGAGAAACTGCTTCCTTAAATGCCTCTCCATTCTCAAATATAGGAGTTAAATCCTTATGAGATTTACCTTTTTCATCAAATGATTCAATATTATAAACATAATCTTTTAAATTCATAACAGCCACCTCTTAAATTGATAAATAACATATATATTATAACATAATTATTATGTTAAAATAAACT
>CAVAQB010000068.1:0-11785 GCA_963590725.1 Anaeroplasmataceae bacterium
ATTTTAAATGCTTTAGCACATCAAATTTCTGATAAAGGAATAAAAGTTACAAAATTATATCAAGATTTTGAGATAAAAATGAGTAATGATGATTTTTACCATCTAATGCGTAATTTAATTGAAAATGCAGTTAAATATAATAAAGATCTAGGAGATATTATAATTGATATTAATAACAAAGATAGAACTATTATAGTAAAGGATACAGGAATTGGTATTAATGATAGGGACCAAGAAAGAATATTCGAGCGTTTTTATAGAGTTGATAAAGCTAAATCTAAGGAAAATGGTGGTACAGGATTAGGACTCGCTATAGTTAAGCATATATGCCTTAACAATGATATTGTTATTAGTGTTAAATCAAGCCTTGGTATTGGTAGTGAATTTAAGTTAACATTTAAATAACAAAAACAAATTTTTAAATGATAATTAAAGAAAAAATCTATATTAAACCAAATGATAGATATGTTCTATATAAGTAATAATTATAAATAAAAAGGGTTAATATAGTATAAAATAAACATTTTTTGTGATTATTTTAATTGATTTAATAATAATATTTAGTATAATAGTATTGTTGAATGTTCAACAAATCAACCGTAGAGTTGTACGTGATATGATTATCACATTATTGATTGAGGTTAAATACTCAAATTTTATAAGTTGGTTACTTTAACAACCATTAAATGCACACTACTGTGCCACTTGTGAAACGGTCAATAAGAGTAGTAAAAGTATCTTGCTATATAGACTCTATTTAATCTTAACAAAGATAAAAACCGATTTATGACTGTGCTAGTAGTGCAGTCATTTTTTTATGTTAATAACAAAACTGGTACAAGGAGGATTTTATAATGTCAAAAGTTGTCGTTATTGGAACAGGAGGAGTTGCGCAAGTCACCATCGCAAAATGCTGTCAACATTCAGATGTATTTAGTGAACTTTGTATCGCATCTCGTAGATTAGAAAGATGTGAGGAGATTAGAGATAGACTGCAACCTACTACTAAGACTAAAATTACAGTTAAACAAATAGATGTATCAAAATATGATTTAGTAGTAGAACTTTTTAATGAATATAAGCCTGATATGGTATTACATTGCGGTCTTCCATATCATAATCTTGTAATAATGGATGCGTGCATCAAGTGTCATGTACACTACCTTGATACTGCGGCATATGAGCCAGAAGATGTAGATGATAAAGAGTTTAGAAAAGTATATGATAAACGAGTTAAGGAAAAGGGATTTAAGGCTTATTTTGATTATGACTCGTATCAATGGGGATATGATAAAAAGTTCCGCGACGCAGGCATTATAGGACTTCTTGGATGTGGTTTTGATCCTGGTGTTACTCAAGCGTACGTAGCGTATGCTAAAAAACATGAGTTTGATACAATAGATACAATTGATATCCTAGATTGTAATGGAGGAGATCACGGATATAAGTTCGCTACAAACTTTAATCCTGAAATCAATTTAAGAGAGGTTTCATCTCCTGCTGCTTATTATGAAAATGGTAAATGGAAAGTTTTACCTGCAATGTCAGTTCATAAGAAATATATATTTGATTCAGTTGGTGAAAAAGATATGTATTTGCTTCATCATGAAGAGATTGAATCGATTGCTAAAAATTTCCCTGAGGTAAAAACAATTAAATTTTATATGACATTTGGTCAAAGCTATTTAGAACATATGCGTTGTCTTGAGGATGTTGGTATGCTTAGAACCGATGCGATTCTATATAATGGTCAAAAAATTATTCCAATCCAATTTTTAAAAGCTTTATTACCAGATCCTGCATCTTTAGGTGTTCGTACTGTTGGTAAAACTAACATTGGATGTATTTTTAGAGGTAAGAAGGATGGGCTTGATAAAACATACTATATTTATAATGTATGCGACCATCAAGAATCATATAAAGAGGTTGGTTCACAAGCTATTTCATATACAACAGGAGTACCTGCAATGTGTGGAGCTATGATGGTATTAAAGGGAATTTGGAATGAGAAAGGTGTTCATAACCTAGAGGAGTTTGATCCAGATCCTTTTATTGAAGCTTTGGATAAATATGGACTTCCAAAAAGAGAATCCCATAACCCAGATATGGTGGACTAGATGAAGGATTTAAGACCACCATTTATAAGATTTAAGGATAAAGATCCTGAAGAGATGTTTAAAGGATTAAAAACACCATTTTATGCATTAGATGAACAAATACTATTAAACAATTTAAATGTAATTAAAGGAATTGAGGAAAGAACTGGTGCGAAATTTTTGCTTGCACTTAAATGTTTTTCAAACTTTAATATGTTTAATATTATGAGTCCATATATATATGGAACTGAGGCATCAGGCTTATTTGAAGCACGTCTAGGACGTGAAGAAATGCCAAATGGTGAGGTTCATGTGTTTAGTGGAGCTTATAGAGAAGATGAATTTGATGAAATATTAGAATATGCTGACCATATTGTTTTTAATTCTATAAACCAATTAAAAAAATTCGGTCCTATCGCTAAAAAAAGAGGAAAAGAATTAGGGATAAGAATAAATCCAGAATTTTCAACACAAATAGGACATGCAATATATGATCCATGTGCTCCTAAATCAAGACTTGGAATAACTTTAGATGATTTAGATACTAATATGGATCTAGATACATTTAATCTATTGTCAGGAATTCATTTTCATACATTATGTCAACAAAATTCAGATGATTTATGGCGCACATTACAAGTAGTAGATAAAAAATTTGGTAAATATATTAAAAAATTAAAATGGGTAAACTTTGGTGGAGGACACCATGTAGTAAGAAGTGATTATGATATTTCTTTACTTGAAAAATGTATTAAATTTGCAAAAGATAATTGGGGCGTTAGTGTATATTTAGAACCTGGAGAAGGAATTGTACTTAATGCAGGGTATTTAGTATCAAGAGTCCTTGACACATTTAAAAATCATGATGATAGAATAGCTATACTAGATTGTTCTGCCGCATGCCATATGCCAGATGTAATAGAAATGCCATATTTACCACCCCTATATATGGCGGATTTAGATGGGGCTAAATACGAATACCGCATTGGAGGACCTACATGTCTATCTGGAGATGTGACAGGTGATTATAAGTTTAATAAAGAATTAAATGTAGGAGATATGATGGTATTTGGTGATATGGCTTTATACACAACAGTTAAAAATAATACATTTAACGGTATGCCATTACCTGATATCTATATTCTTCATAAAGATGATAAAGTAGAAAAACTTACAAATTTTGGCTATAATGATTTTAAATATAGGCTTGGAAAAATGAATAAATAGCAGGGTATCCTGCTTTTTATTTTTATGCATTATAATAAAATTTATAATTAAAATATGATAAAATATTTTTGAAAGGTCAAGTGATATATATGATTAAGAAATCAAATAGAATAATTAATTATTCTAGTGAAAATCCATATGTCTTTGGATGCACAATATCAGAAAAGATAAATGATTTTATCTATATTTATAGTGTCGCACCAAATACTGACATTTCAAAAGAATCCTATGATATTTTTAAACTAATATATGTTTTAGAAGGACAAATTATATTTAATAGTAACAAAGAGATTGTATTAAATAGTGGAGATATAATACTTAGTCCTAAAAAAGAGGCATATGGTATAAAAAGTAGTTTGGGATCTATATATTTAAGTATTGATTTAAGGAGTGATAATATGATTAATGAAATTATAAAAAGTGGTGAGGTATTAAAACTTGTTGATTTAATACCATATAAGGATAATTCAATTGTTAATATGGATGTTATATCTAATGATGGTTTAAAGGTAGCACTTATGAGCTTTGATAGTAGTTGTGCATTAAGTGAGCATAGAGCGCCAGGCGAGGCAATAGTATTTGCCTTAGATGGTGAGGCAATTATTGGATATGAGGGTAAGGAATATCATATACATAAAGGTGAGCAATTTAAGTTTGATAAGAATGGATTGCATTCTGTTAAGGCATTAACAAAATTTAAAATGTTATTATTGTTAACATTATAATTTATAAATGGTGAGCTTATGTTTAGAAAAATGAGAAGGTTTGGACAACAAACAACACAAGAAGAAGCTTTTGAATTGGTTAAGGATTCTAAAATAGGCGTATTATCACTTATGGGTGATGATGGATATCCTTATGGAATATATATGGATTATTTTTATGATTCAAAAAATAATAAATTGTATTTTCATGGAGCCAATGAAGGTCATAAAATTGATTCTATAAGAAGGCTTGATAAATGCTCATTTACAATTTTATCTAAGCCAACTAAATTGGATTCTGAATGGTTTAATAGATATACATCAGTTGTAATATTTGGCAGAATAAAAGAAGTATTAGATAATAATATAAAAATTAATATTTTAAAGAATTTAGGTAATAAATATTATCCATCTAAAAGTGAGGTGGATAAAATGGTAGGAAGACCTTTAGATAATGTTTCAATATTAGAACTTAGTATAGAACATATAACAGGTAAGAGGATTTTAGAAAAATGATATTAATATATGGAATGAACGAATGTGTTGATTGTAGAAATTGTAAAAACAATTTTGATAGATTTGGGATAGAATATGAATTTAAAAATATAGCTGATATTAAAAATTTAAAAGAATTTCTTATTTATAGAGATACCTTTCCAAGTGTATTTGACAGCCTTAAGGCAGTACATGATATTGGTATTCCATGCCTTGTAATGGGGGATCTAGTATTTACTGATTGGGAAGCATATCTAAAAGGTTTAGGATATACTGATATAATAAAAGAAGGCAAATCTTGTAGTATAACACATAAAAATTGTTAATTTGTAAGAAATGTGCAACTTTTTTCGACTATTTATAGCAAAAACTTTAAAAATAATTTTTATAATGTTATAATTAAAAAGTATTTTAATGAAAACACATTGTATTGAAAGGAATTAAGTAATATGTCTATTAGAGATGAATTTTCAAAAAACATGAAATCTACTCAAGAACTTCCTACTCCAGAAGAGATTAGAAGAATGTATCCTATGTCTAGTGAGCTTAAGGCTATTAAGGCTAAAAATGATCTTGAGATTAGAGATGTGTTCACTGGAAAAAGCGATAAGTTTATTCTAATTATTGGACCTTGCTCTGCTGATAGAGAAGATGCAGTTTTAGATTATCTTAAAAGATTAAGAAAAGTAGCTGATGAGGTTAAAGATGTTCTTGTAATTATTCCACGTGTCTACACTGGAAAACCAAGAACTACGGGTGCAGGATATAAAGGTATGATTCACCAACCAGATCCAAATGGTGAACCTGATATGTTAAAAGGACTTGTAGCTATTCGTAAGCTTCAAATGGGTATTATTAAAGAAACAGGATTTAGTGCAGCAGACGAAATGCTATATCCTGAAAACTATGCATATGTATCAGACTTATTATCATATATTGCGGTAGGTGCAAGATCTGTTGAAGATCAACAACATAGATTACTTGCATCAGGTATGGATGTACCAGTTGGAATGAAAAACCCAACATCTGGTGATGTATCAGTTCTTATGAATTCAATTTCAGCAGGACAAGCACCAACTACATTTATATATCGTGGTTGGGAAGTTGAAACAAAAGGAAATGATTTAACTCACGTAGTACTTAGAGGTTATGTTGATAAGGGAGGACTTACACATCCAAATTATCACTATGAGGATTTACAAAGACTTGCAGATTTGTATAAGGAAAAACCTTATAAGAATCCAGCAGTTATTGTAGACTGCAACCACTCTAATTCTGGTAAGAAATATTTAGAACAAATTCGTATTGCTAAAGAAGTACTTCATTCAACAAGACATAATGAGGATATTTTTAAACTTGTAAAGGGACTTATGATTGAATCATATATTGAGGATGGAAATCAAAAGCCTGATGGTGGAGTATATGGTAAGTCTATTACTGACCCATGTCTTGGATGGGAAAAGACTGAAAAGCTTATTAGACATATCGCAGAGCTTAGACGAGGAAATATTGATTAAGTTTTTTAAGGGAACAAATTTAATTTGTTCCTTTTTAAATTATATTTAATCTCTATATAAACAATACGCCAAAAATTGTGATATAATCAGTATAGTGAATATAGAAAGAGGTAGATAATTATGCCATGTACAACAATATTAGTAGGTAAGAATGCATCAATTGATGGTTCTACAATGATTGCTCGTAATGATGACAATCCAAATGGAAAATTTGCGGCAAAAAAGCTTGTAAAAACTACAAACGATAAGCAGGCAAGAAAGTATAAAAGTGTTATTTCAAAGGTTGAGATTGACTTACCAAATAATCCACTATCATATACATCATTTCCATCTATAAATGAAAATGGTTTGTGGTGTGCTCAAGGAATAAATTCTAAAAATGTAGGTATGTCTGCGACTGAAACTATTACAACAAATCCAAGAGTTTTAGGAGCAGATCCCCTTTTAATATCTTATGATAATGAATTAGCTAAAGATGTATACGGAGGAATTGGAGAAGAGGATTTAGTATACATCACCCTTCCTTATATTAATACTGCAAAAGAAGGAGTATTAAGATTAGGAAGCTTATTAGAAAAATATGGAACTTACGAAAATAATGGTATAGCATTCAATGATGAAAATGAGGTATGGTATTTAGAAACTATTGGAGGACATCATTTTATAGCACGTCGTCTTCCTGATGATATGGTAGTTGCCCTACCAAATCAACTAGGATTAGATTATTTTGATTTAAAAGATGCGCTAGGAGAACAAAAAGATTTTATTTGTTCAGCAGATTTAAAGGAATTTATTTTAACTAACCATTTAGCAAATGAAGTACCTGATATAATAAATCCAAGATTAATATTTGGATCTAAGAGTGATAGTGATCATGTATACAACACCCCACGTGCTTGGTTTATGGATAGATACCTACGCCCATCAATAAAACATGATGGAGAAGATGCCAAATATACACCTGAATCTAATGATATTCCTTGGTGTGTTAAGCCTGAATTTAAGGTATCAATTGAAGATGTTAAATATTTATTATCATCTCATTATCAAGGAACAATCTATGATCCTTATAGTAGCGTTGGAAATAAACAAGATAAGAAATATAGAACTATAGGAATAAATAGAACATCGCTATTATCATTATGTCAAATAAGACCATATGCAAAATATGAAAACAAAGGTCTATTATGGTTTACATTTGCTTCTAATCCATTTAATGCGTTCTCACTATTTATTTCATCAGGAGATAATGTAGATAATTACTTTGGTGGTACAACTAAAGTTGTAGATACTTCAAATTTCTATTGGGCTAATAGATTAATTTCGGCATTAGCTGACCCTCACTTTAATTTAACATCGATTCATATTGAACGTTACACTGAAAAACTTGAGGGAAAGATTTATAATATTATAAATAAGCTTGATAGAAATGAATTAACGGTAGATGAAGCAAATAATATTATAGCTAAAATCACAAAAGAAGAAACAGATAAAGTATTATCAAATGTTTTATATACTTCATCAATGGAAATGAAAAATTCTTTTAAACGTTCAGATAATTAATTTATATAGGGTATTACTATTGTAATACCTTTTTTTATGCTATAATAATTATAATGCGTTGAAGGTGAATATTATGCAAAGAGAAAAAATCATAATAAAAACATCTATATTTGGAATATTATCGAATATTTTATTAGTAATTATAAAAGCCATAATTGGATTTATTGCGTCCTCAATTTCGCTTATAGTTGACGCTATAAATAACTTAACAGATGCACTTTCATCAATAATTACAATTGTCGGAACTAAACTTGCAGGAAAACGAGCGGATAAAGAGCACCCATTTGGACATGGTAGAATAGAATATATTACCGCAACATTTATTGGAATAATTATTTTATTTGCGGGTAACGTTGCGATATATAGGGCAATCAAAGATTTAATTAATTCAATTAAATCTTTTGCATGCGCAAAATATAGTGTTTTATCAATTGTAATTATTGGAATTGCAATTGCGATTAAATTAATGATCGCAGTAGTTTATAGGATTAATGGTAATAAGACTAATAGTGAATCGCTTAAGGCATCATCAACAGATGCTATAATGGATGTTGTGCTATCTTTAGGAACCCTTCTTGCGGCAATAATTACATATATTTTTTCACCAAAAATTTCAATAGAGGCAATTTTAGGAATTGTTATAGGATTGTTTATTATAAAAGCTGGTATAGATATACTTAAAAAGTCAATGTCAATAATAATTGGAGAAAGAACAACTCCTGAACTTGTAAAAGGGATTAAAGATTTAATATTAGAACATAAAGAAATACTTGGAGTATATGATTTAGTATTAAATTCATATGGGGAAGGTAAAATGATAGGGTCTGCACATGTTGAAGTAGATCAAGACATGAGGGCACATGAAATACATATTATAACTAAGCATATTCAAGAAGATATTTATAATAAATATGGAATAATATTAACTCTTGGCATTTACGCAAGAGAACCATTATCACAAGATATAAGATCGGATTTAAATACAATTATTAAAAAATATCCTGACATATTAGAATTACATGGATTCTTTGTAGATGAGGTTAAAATGGTTGTCTCTTTTGATCTTGTATTTGATTTTTCTTGTCTAAATCCAAATGATATAATAACTAAAGTTATAGAAGATATAAAAAAATTACATCCAAATTATTTATATAATGTTTTACTTGATGCGGATATAACATAGTATTTTAAATAAAAAAATGGTATAATCATAATAGATATTAATAGAGGTATCAATATGAAAATATTATTAGTAATTAACGAGTTCAACGCAAGAACAAACGGACTTTCGATTTCTACCCAACGCTTTTACAATGAGTTTAAATCATTAGGTGCTGATGTTAGGGTTCTTGGAGGACATCAATACGGAGATGTTTTTTATAATTTAGAAAAGAAGGCAATTCATCCATTTGAAAACATCATTGAAAAACAAGGATATGTTTTTGCGAAAATTGATAAGAAGATAATAGAAGAGGCAGTAGAATGGGCAGATGTAGTACATCTTGAAGAACCATTCTTTATTCAAAAAGCAACAGCTAAAATCGCTAAGAAAAAAGGGAAAATTATAACTGGAACATTCCATTTATACCCTGAAAATATAATATCTACAATTCATATGGGCCACTTTAGATTTATAAATCATTGCCTAATGTTATGGTTTAGGCATATGGCTTATAAATATTGTGATTTTATTCAATGCCCTACACAAAATGTATATCAAAGACTTGAATCAAACAATTATGCTTCTAAAAAGATGGTTATTACTAATGGTATTACACCAGAACGTTTTATAACACATACCACTAAACCAGAAGAATTTAAAAATAAATTTATAATACTATCTGTTGGAAGATTTAGTGTTGAAAAGGATCAAAAAACATTACTTAAAGCATTAAGATATTCTAAGCATGAGAGCGATATTCTTTTAATAATGGCTGGCCAAGGACCGCTTAGAAAGAAATATGAGCGTATGGCTAAAAAGCTTACTAATAAGCCAATTATGAAATTTATGAAAAAAGAAGAACTAATGGATATTACATCTTATGCAGATGTAATCGTGCATTGCGCAGATGTTGAGGTTGAAGGTATGAGTTTAATGGAAGGGTTTGCCGGAGGAGCCGTACCTATAATTGCAGAGGCTAGATTATCCGCAACAGCTCAATACGCTTTAACAGCTAATAATAAGTTTAAAGCACGCAATCCTAAAATGCTTGCTAACTCGATTGACTATTTCTTTGAACATCCTCTTGATTTAATTGATTTAAGAAAAAAATATCAAGCTTGGGCCGAACAACTTACTGTGCATAAATCTGCAGAGGTGATGATTAATGTTTGGCAAGATTTGCTTAATAAAAAGAAATAGTAAAATAAGTTTTGACTATAATAAAAAAGGCTATACCAAATAAGTAGGGAATAGAGTGATAAAACTATCTAAAATAAAGGGGATGAAAGGTGGATTTCATAATTGTGAAACCCACCTTTTTTGACTAGAAACCCTATGCTTATTATTTTGTTTTAATTGGTTAATTTAATGAAATGTTTTTTGTGGCCAATAATAACCGTTTTTATCTGAAACTTTATTTTTAATAAACTTTCTTTGAATTTTTATATGATATAAAAGGCGCTTTAGCTTTTAAATAAAAGTGGATAGATTATTTTAAATCATTGCTTTGATTTTTGAAATTATCTATAAAAAAAGGAGTTTACACTCCTTTTTGTTTATTTTGTGGTAACAATAGTTTTTACAACCTCAAGCATTATATTCATTTCATTCATATCAGCATATTCATAAACACCATGCTCATTATATCCACCTGTACCAAGGTTTGGTGTATTAATATTCATAAAAGTTAATTGTGAACCATCAGTACCACCACGAGTTGCGCTACAATATACATCGATGTCATTTGCTTTATATGCAGCAAGTGCTTTATTAACACATCTCATATCTTTTTCAATTAATACTCTCATATTTTTATATTGTTCTTTAAATGTAACAGATACGCTATTTGGATATTTCTTATTTAAGAAATCTTTAGCATTTATAAATTCTTGTTTTTGTGCCTCAAGCAATTTAGTATCATGGTTTCTAATAATATAATGCATAGTAGCAGAACCAATTGAACCCTCAATAGAAGTTAGATGGTTAAAACCATCATACCCTTCAGTAAACTCTGGCCTTTCATTAGGGTTTAATAATGAATTAAACTCCATTGCGACTAAAGAAGCATTTATCATTTTACCTTTCGCAAATCCTGGGTGAATATCAAATCCTTTAATTGAGACTGTGGCTTGGGCGGCATTAAATGTTTCATAAGAAAATTCTTTATAATCTCCACCATCAACTGTATATGCATAATCTACTTTAAAAAGAGAAGTATCGAACTTATGAATTCCTGTACCAATTTCTTCGTCTGGTGTGAATGCTACATGAATTTCTCCGTGAGGAAGATTATTTTTAATAACATCCTCAAGCATTTGCATAATTATTGCGATTCCACCTTTATCATCGCAACCAAGAACTGTAGTACCATCAGTTGTAACAAGTGTATGATTACGCTTGTTTTTTAAAGAAGAAAATTGTTCTTCACTTAAATACTTATCACCATTACCAAGTCTTATAGGTTTTCCTTCGTATTTTAAAACGTTTGGTTTGACATTTGAACCAGATACTTCAGGTATTGTATCCATATGCGCTAAAAAGCCAATTGTGTCATAGCCACTTGCGTTTGCTGGCAAGGTAGCATATACCGTACAATACTCATTAACTACAATATTAGTTAACCCTAATTCTTTTAATTCATCTCTTAAAATATAGGCAAGATCAAATTGCTTTTTAGTAGATGGTGTATTTAAATCATTTTTATCATCTGACATAGTGTCAATTTTTACATATTTTATAAATCTATCTAATAGTGCCATAATATACCTCACAAACTATATACTATTATAATATTTATTATAAAAAAATGGAAATAAAAAGTTTTATTTTGTGCTATTATAAATATGGAGCGATAAAAATGATTAGAGAAGTAGATGCTAAGGATTATAACAAAATATTAGATATTTATAATTATTATATAGAAAATACCACAATAACATTTGAAGAAAAAATGTTATCATATGATGAAATGTGCGAAAGAATTGAGGAAATTAAAGAATATTTTCCCTATATAGTATATAT
>CAVAQB010000069.1:0-23036 GCA_963590725.1 Anaeroplasmataceae bacterium
TTTTATATATTACTCTTTAGAACTCTTATTGTCAAGAGTTAATTTTAACTTTTTTGACTTTTCTAAATTTGTATTAAAGGCTTTATTACGCTTTTTTTGCAGCCTTTTATATATTACTCTTTTATACTTATAAAATCAAGTGTTTATTTATATTTTTTCATAAAAAAGGCATACATTGTAGTATGCCTTAATCAAAATATTATTCTTGTGTTTTAAGATACTTCAAAACCTCAATATAAGCCATTACAAATGCCCCTACACCCTTTGCGTCATTTGATACAACAGGTTCTGAAATATAATAGCCATATGTTCCATCTCTTCTTCTATTGTTATCTGGTCCTAAGCCCGCAACAAGACAAATTCCTTCAAGATCAAGTTCTCCATCTACTAGATTAAGCTTGTTTTCGCAAATACCGTTAAAAATATCTAATCCAATCTTATAATATCTTTCTGGTAATGCTCCAAGTCTTGCTCCCTTTAAAATAGAGTACGCAATCATTGCTGAGCCAGATGTTTCAATATAATTTCCTTCTTCGCCTATCTTATCAACTACTTGATAGAACATTTTAGTCTTAGGATCTTGGTATGTAAGAAGGGAATCTATTATTTCCTTTAATAGTGTTGTAAATGTTCTATATTCATCATACATTTGTTTATTAATAATATCAGCACAATCCGCAAGAGCTACTGTAAACCATCCGATAGAACGAAGCCAGAAACATTGTGATAACCCTGTTTCCTTATTAGCCCAAAACATTTCCTTTGACTCATCATAACCATGATAATAAAGTTTTTTGTCCTCATCAAACATTAATTTTCGCACATTTTTAAATTGTGAAATTATATCATTATAATGTTCCATGTTATTATATTTAGTTTCATATGTTAAATAAAAAGGCTGTGCCATATACAATCCATCAAGCCAAATTTGATTTGGATATATTTTTTTATGCCAAAAATTACCACCTTTTGTCCTTGGTTGACCTTTTATTTGCTCATATATATTATCAATTGCCTTACGATATTTATCTTCGCCAGATATATCATATAAAGAAAATAATGTTCTTCCTTCAGCAATATCATCTGTTGAATATTTTTCCATCTCATAGCCATTAATAGTTCCATCATCTTGAACAAAATAATCAATATATGATTTAACAAAATTATATATTTTTTTATCTCCAGTCATTTTATAAAGTTCTATTAATGAATTTGTCATACATCCATCAATATAATTCCACTTACATGGCTTACCCTCTCTTAAAACCTCAATGTTCCAATAAGGCTTACCTGGGGCAGATTTATCTATTAGTTTATTTACATATTCGTTAATTATGTCGTAATTCATACATGCACCTACCTATTTAATATTACACTTTTATTTTACTAAAACTATTTATTTTTTACAAGATATAATCATATCTCTTGTAATTTGTCCTTCTCTTATTATCTTGAAATCATTATCTTTAAGCATTATAACTGTTGAGGCAACACTTGATGATGGTTCTGATCCATCATATATTTTATCAACTAATTTCGAGTAAACAGAAACTATTTCATTATAACTATTAAGAGGCTTTTCACCAGATTCATTTACTGATGTTGTAGCCATTGGACCATTTTCCTCTAATATTTCAATTGCCACTTTAGAATTAGGAATTCTTACCCCTACCATATGAAGTCCCATTGATTCTTTAATATTTTCTTTTGCTTCAACAATTATCGTTAAAGCGCCTGGAAGATATTTATTTATTAATCTTTTGGCAAAATCATTTAAATAGCAAATACTATCTATTTGTTCTATATTTGCGCAAAGTACCGCAAGAGGTTTATTATGCGGCCTATGCTTTATCTCGTATATTCTTTCTATACCTTCATGATCAAATACAGAAGCGCCTATACCATATACTGTATCCGTTGGGAATATTAAAACCTTACTCATTTTTAAATCCCTTAACTATAATAGTCATTCTATCCTTTCCTTCTAAATCCTTTAAAGAAATAATATTTGCATCTGGGAAATACTCTTTTGCAAGCTTCCTCATTTCTTCCTTTTTATCAAATCCATGTTCAAAGGCAAGAATTCCTTTTTCATTAAGCATATTTGAAGCATCCTTCATAATAACTCTATAGAACTTAAGCCCATCACTTCCACCAAATAGTGCGATATTTGGTTCGTTATCTTTAACAATTGTTTGAACCTCTTCGTTTTCTGGGATATAAGGAGGATTAGATACAATAATGTCAAATTTCTCATTTCTAACAGGTTCACACATATCACCTTTTAAAATACGAACTGGGGCATCTAGGGCAATACTATTAGCCTTAGCCACTTCTAATGCAGTGTCAGATATATCAGTTATTGTTACATCCATATTAGGTTGTTCTAGCTTTAATGTTATTCCAATACATCCTGATCCTGTCGCAATATCAGCAACTTTTACCGGTGCACCTTTATAATATTTATCAAATAGTTCTAAAACATGTTCTACAAGTTCCTCAGTTTCAAAACGTGGAATCAATACATTCTCATTTACAATAAACTCATATCCATAAAAAGGAGCATGCCCAATTATATAATAAATAGGTCTATTTTTAATGCAATGTTCATCTAATAGCATTTGATACTTATTCTCTATATCTTTATCCACATTTTCATCAAGTGATGCATAAAGACTTGGAGAAGATTTAGACGATGCATATTCAAGTAAAAATAAAGCGCCGCTCTCTTCCATGTTATGCTTTACCATATATTCATTACCATATTTCAATAATTCTCTATATTTCATTTGAAATCACCTATAAACATTATAGCATATTTATAAAAATAAAAACCTACGAATTTAATATCGTAGGTTCATATTTTTTATTCAGCTTCACTATCAGCTGCAGGTGCATCCTCACTAGGAGTTTCAGCCTCTTCTACATTATTTTCTTCTAAAACTTCTGTATTCTCAGTTGTAGTTTCAGCACTCTCTGTTTTAGTATCAGCTACAGGTTGTGTATCTTCTGCATTTTCAACAGTCTCAACCTCTTCTGCCTTTTCTTCAAGTGCCTTCTTATGCTTCTTGACAGCCTTTGACTCTTCTTTTTCAGCTGGAGTCTCATCAACTTCCTCAATTAATCCTTGAGCCTTAAGTTCATTTGCTACTTCTTGAGCAAAGTTCTTGTCCTTATAGCCTTTTTGTTGAGGAATATCAAATCCCTTCATTAATTCATCAATTAATTGAAGAGCTAATTCTACTGATGTAGGTCCCTTTAACTTTAATGTAAATGGAACGAAAATATATTTTTGTTTAGCAGATAAATCGATTTGATGATATTTATCAACATCATATGAATCTGGATCAAGAGCTAAGTGTAATCTTAATGTAGTTCCTATAATAGACATCTTAGCTACTAGTTCTCCAGCATATCTATAAGAATCTACTGTATTAGAGAACTTTTGTTTAATCTTCTTATAAGATTCAAGTCTATTACGTACTTTATTATATCTCTCACGCTTTTTAGGCTCTAGAGTCATAAGTTTTAATCTGAATTCCTTTGGCTCTTCTCCACCAACCAACTTGATTTGTTTTAATCCCTTACGAGAATCATCATCATCGTCTTCACGTGCTTCAACTTGTGCAATTTCTGATTCTTCTTCAGCAGCTTGCTCTAGTTTTAACTCATTTTGAGTATCTCTATCATTTGTAATGTCATTTTCATCAAGGACAACTCCTTGTAATCCTGTTGACTTTTGAATTTCAGCAAGGTCAGCTTGTTTTTGCGCTTCAATGGCAGCAGCAATATCTGCAAATGATGTACCAAATCCAGCTTGTTGAGCCTTAGATGCTTCCCATTCCTTAACAATAGAATCTCCAAATTTACGTCTATCACCATATACATATTTTTCACGGTGATTATATAATTTTTGACGACGAGCTTCAAAAATTGTTAATACATAATCTGATCCAATATACATTCCATAAGCAACTGCTACAAAGAAATATACTACAACAAGAAGTGCTTGAAGTAATTCTAGAGCATTTCCGCTTTCAAAGAAGCTTTTAGTGTTCTTTAAAATAATAATTCCATATTTAAAATATGTATATCCTACTAATTCAACAAGTAAAATTGCAAGTGGCATTAAAACAGATGCAATAGGTTTCTTTTGCTTAATTAGGCGATATGCTAATACACCAAAAATAAACACTTGAACTAATGCGAATACTATAGCAAATGTTCCAATTGACTTAAATAAATCAAACTTAAATCCTGAAACAATTCCTAATACAACTACATATAATGCCGCTATAACGCATCCTGTAATTAAATCAGCAAGCTTATATCCATCAGCTTTCTTAGCATTAATTCCAAGTTCTGAATGCTCAATCGCATCAGGAATAGCAAGAACTGTAAGTGCTAATACTCCAAGTCCTTCTATTAGAACAAATAAAAGGCCAATAATTCCATTTACTTTATTATCCTTTATATAATTAATTCCTGTCTTTGCTGAGAATATAATAAACATTATAAATAATAATGTAAAGAATGTGTAAATAGGGAACAATTTGCTCTTCTTACGTCTTATTTGAGCTGCAAAGTTAAATGCATTTGCAGTAAATAATATTGCGAATACTGTGTAGATAAGTACTCTTATCGCATTATCTTGATCGATATCAAAATTATAGTAGCCTTTATATAATGCAGATAAAAAACTACTAAAGCTATCAGCGCCACCTAGTACAAATCCTAAAACGATTCCTACGACTAGTAAGCCTAATAGCGAAAATAATAAGATTCTTCTTATTTTCTTCATACAATTACCTCCCAAAAGTTTAATGGCATTAGTTTTATTTTTTGTATGAACGCCATTTTTTTAAAGCGTAATAAATATAATTCACTTTTTTTCTTTTTTTCGTTTCTTCAATATCTCTTATAACTATATTTCATAATCACTTTATTTATATGATACTTTACTTTTATCAAAATATCAATATTTTATAATAATTTTTGTTCAAAAAACGACTACTGACTATCGTTTTCAGTAACTTCAGCTAGTTTTCTACGTTGAACTTCATTAATGATTTCTGGAATAATTAAATCAAGTTTACCTTCCATTATTGCATCAAGTCTTTGAAGAGTTAAGCCAATTCTATGATCAGTCACTCTATTTTGTGGATAGTTATATGTTCTAATCTTTTCAGCTCTATCTCCAGAACCTATCGCTCCACGACGAGCATTACCGTCTTTAGCATCTTGTTCTTCCTTTTGAATAGCATATAATTTAGCAGCAAGAAGTTTTAATGCAGCAGCTTTATTTTCATGTTGCGATCTATAAACCTGTGAAGCATAAGCAATTCCAGTTGGAATATGGGTTACACGCACTGCAGAATATGTAGTGTTAACTCCTTGTCCACCAGGTCCTGATGAACAGAATGTATCAATTCTTAAGTCTTTCTCTTCAATTTTTATATCAATTTCTTCAGCTTCTGGCATCACATATACTGTTGCTGTAGATGTTTGAATTCTACCATTTGCCTCAGTTGTTGGTATACGTTGAACTCTATGTGTTCCAGATTCATACTTAAGATTTGAATATACTGAGTCTCCTGATACCTTAAATGAAATATTTGAATATCCTCCGGCTGCACCTGATTGTGCATCCATAACTTCAATCTTCCATCCCTTTGATTCAGCGTATTTTGAATACATTCTAAATAGGTCTCCTGCGAAGATATTTGCTTCATCTCCTCCGGCTGCTCCTTTTATTTCAACAATAACGTTTTTATCATCATTAGGATCTTTTGGTAATAATAAGATTTTGATTTCATCCATTATTTCATCTTGGCGCGATAAATTTTCACTTAACTCTAATGCTGCCATTTCTGAAATTTCAGGATCAGATTCTTTTTTCATTTCCTTTAAATCATCAACCGCATCTACAAGTTTTTTATATTCCCTATAAAGAATAACGGTTTTTTCCATACCTTTTTGTTCTTTTGATAATGCTGTTAGTTTTTTGATATCAGAAACAATGGCAGTATCTTGAAGTTCTGCATTTATTTGCTCATATCTCTTTTCTATAGCATCTAGTCTATCTAACATATTAATTACTCCTCTTTAAAATCATCTGATCCATGCGAATCAGTTGTTGCTTCAAATTTATAATATTTTCCAATAAAGTTAAAATAAATATTTACGCCACTTTGTCCTTGACGGTTCTTTGCGATACTAAGTTCTGTAAACGGATTATTTTTACCTTCATCAGTTTTCGAATAGTATCCTTGTCTATATAAGAACATTATAATATCTGCATCTTGCTCAATAGCTCCAGACTCACGAATATCTGACATTTGAGGCTTTTTATCATCACGATCTTCAACCTTACGTGAAAGTTGAGATAAAGCAAGTACAGGTATTCTTAATTCACGCGCCATATTTTTTAGTGAACGTGAAATATCAGATACTTCTTCAGTACGTGATTTACCTTTAGTCGCATGAGATGAATTTATCAATTGAAGGTAGTCAATAACAACAAAATCAAGACCACCATCAGATGCGGCAAGTTTTCTGCATTTAGTTCTTATATCTTCAATTGTTGTATTTGATGAATCATCAAATTCGATATCTAAATTTTCTAAGCGGGATGATGCCGACATAAAAGCTCTACTTTGTATATCATTAAACTTACCGCTTTTTAATGTTTTTGAATCAATCATTGAAGCTTCAGTTGCAATCATACGCTCAGCTAATTGATCATAGCTCATTTCCAAGTTAAAAACAGCAACACGAGCATGTCCGCCTTTATTTAATCTTGCAATATTAACAGCAATATTCATAGCTAAAGCTGATTTACCCATACCTGGACGTGCTGCAAGAATAATAAGCTGTGTTGGTTGAAATCCTAATGTTTTTTCATTAAGATTTGCAAATCCCGTATCAAGTCCTATTATATCCTTATCATTTTTAGCATTAAAATCAACATTTTCTCTAACCTTATCTAAAGCTTCCTTCATTTTTACAAATGAAGATGTTTTCTTAGATTTAGATAACTCAAATATTACTTGTTCCGCATTTGTCAAATATTCATTTGCATCTATCTTAGGATCCATACCATCAGCAAGTAGTTTATTTAAACTATCTAGTGTATGTCTTTTTAAAGCTGCATCTTTAACAAGAGTAACATATGAATCAATATATGCCGTAGTATAGCTATGTGTCGCAATATTAGATAAATATTCAGCTCCACCCGCAGCTTCTAACAAACCATTATTTGATAAATATGTAAGTGTTGTTGTAAGGTCAATTTTTTGATTTTCCTGTTGCATATTTAACATAGCAGTATAAATTATTTTGTTTTTAGCATCGTAGAAATCTTCACTATCTAGCATATCTGCTAACGCAAGCATTTGTGCACCATCGATTAGTACGCAACCTAAAAGAGAGATTTCTGCATCTATATTTTTAGGTACAGTTGGATTAATCATGATACACCCTCTACTTTTCTAATACTTTAATTTCAATTGTAGCATTTACATTCTTATGTAGTTTAACAGTTGCAGTATAATTTCCTACTGTAGTTATCTCAATAGGAAGTTCAACCTTCTTCTTATCAAGTTTAATTCCTGTTTGCGCTTCAAACTCATCACAAACTTGTTTTGCTGTAATATGACCGAATGATTTACCATCCATTCCAAGCTTAATATATAGATTTATTGGCTTCTTTTCAATTTCAGTTTTAAGTTTTTCCATCAATTGTTTATGCTCAATTTCAGCTTGTTCTTCTTTAGCCTTCATTTCTTCAAGAGCCTTTTTATTTTCTTCATTAGCCACAAGTGCTAAATTATTGGAAAGAAGATAATTTCCATAGCCATTTGCTACATCAATAATTTGTCCTTTATTTCCTCTACCTTTTACATTTTCAAGTAATATTACCTGCATATTGTCTCCTCCTGTAGTATCATATTCACGTTTAAGTATTTCAACTAAACGATTATAAACCGCTTCAACGGTTGTTCCTTCTTTTTGGCAGGCAGCAGCATTTAAATGCCCTCCTCCACCAAGCTCTTCCATAATCACTTGAACATTAATTTGGTCAAGTGAACGAGCCGAAACTCCAATAAAGCCTGCACGTTCAACACATCCGATAGTAAACGCTGCTTCAACATCATCAATTTGAAGTAGTCTATCAGAAATTTTTGCAAGTATTGGTCTTTCTTTTAAAATATTGTCATCTTGTACTTTAACTATCGCAAACTTTCCAAGGAAAATTTCTGCCTTTGATAGTACACTTGCAAGAAATACCTCATCATCATAAGTATCACGAAGAAGATTACGCACAGTTGCCATATCTCCATCATAATCTTTTAAAACAGATGCAGCTTCAAATGTACGGCTACCTATACGATATGTAAAGTTATTAGTATCTACAACTATACCCGCAAGTGCCATAGTAGCAAGCGCTGGAGAAATTTTTAAACCATCTCCAAAAAACATAAATAACTCAGATATTAACTCTACTGCTGATGAAGCATATGGTTCAACATAGTTTACAATAGGGTTTGCGAATTCAACTTCACCATGTCTATGGTGATCAATTACTACTAAATTTTTAATTTGTCCTAAAATCTCAGGATACATAGCAATCGTAGGTGATTGTGTATCTACCGATATCAATAATGTTGTAGGCTTAATTTCAGCTTGATTTAAAGGCTTTAAATCATTTACAATTTCAGGATCAGCATACATCAAATATCTATTTATGAGCTTTTTAACTGTTGAATCAACATTATTCTCATCATAAAGTCCTACTACAGGTTTTCCTGTAGACTTTACTAAAGATACAGTAAGCAATGTAGAAGCAATTGCATCAGCATCAGCCATTTTATGTGCCATAACAATTACATTTGATGAAGCCATAATTGCATCTTTAATAGCATTTGCGTGCACACGCGCATTTACAAGTGTATTCTTCTCTAATGCATTAGCTTTACCACCGAAGTATTGAATCTTTTGATTTTCAATATTTACAACTGCTTGATCTCCACCACGCTTTTCAGCAAGCTCTAATGCTTGTTGAGCCATAATTCCAAGCTCATCATAGCCTAAATCATAACAAGCAGCACCAATAGATACAGATGTTTTTAAATGTTCACGAACAGAAATTTCACGAATATTATTTAAAACATCGAATTTATCTGTAATCATTTGATTTAAGTGTTCTTGGTCTACAACAATTACAAGCCTATCATTATAGTTTTGAAGATATCCTTGATGGTCTGAGGCATAATCTGCTATTTCTCCAAGAATTTCTCCACGAATATTAGATTGTGCTTGCATATCAAATCTTTTCATAGACTCTTCAAGGTTATCAATTGAAATAATAACAATTGCAGTTTTTCTATTATTATATCTAATCTTTAAATTCTCACGATCAGTTTGATTAAAGAAATATAAGATATTGTTTTCATAGTTATCTATAACTTCATAAAAGTTTTCACCGAATTTATAAACAAAAGTCTCTTCTTTTGCACGTATATTCATTAAAATATCTTCAGATATTTCAGAAAGTGGCTTATCTATAATTGAAGATTGGAATATAGTCTTCATATTTTTATTAGCCCATCTAGCAACAAAATCATCATCATAAACTAAAATACCAATTGGAAGTTCATTAAACGCAAGATCTCCTGCTTCACGAACGTGATATGAAATGTTGTTCCATGAATCAAGTCTATTTTCAAGTCTTTTAACCTTTTTGGACTGCTTATCATAAAATAATGTAGTAATTATTACAGAAGCAATCAAGCCAAAAAATGCGGCAACGCCCATATATATAATAGGATACTTAATACCAAAAGGCTCTCTAAAATAGAAAGTCGCAAAAGTTACGGTTATTAATACACATAAAATTGAAGAAATTATTCTTTTCATATTAACACCTCTATTTAATATTATATCAATTTATTTAACTGATATCAATAAAAAGACCTTACAATTAAGCAAGGTCTTTTTGATTTCTTTATGTGCAATTATTCTCTTGTGAAAGGTAGTAATGCCATATGTCTAGCTCTCTTAATAGCGATAGCTAGTTTTCTTTGATACTTAGCAGAAGTTCCTGTAACACGACGTGGTAAGATTTTTCCTCTATCAGTTACAAACTTTCTTAAAAGATCAACATCTTTGAAATCAATATTTTCAATATGATTTGCTCTAAAATAGCAAACCTTTTTTCTTCTTTGATGTAAATTGTTTCTTTGCATAATATATATCCTCCTTTTTAGAATGGTAAATCTTCTTCAGCAATTTCTGATACATCAAATGTATCTGGTTGCTTTTCTTGAACTCTTGGAGCATTATTAACTCTTTGTGCTGGTTGTGCTTGATAACCTGAATTATCTACGGCAGCATCATTACGTCCTTGTAAATTTTGTACGCTGTTGCATACAACTTCAGTAACGTATCGAGTTGTTCCATCTTGAGCTTGGTAGTTTCTAGTTTGGATTGAACCTGTAACACCAACCATGTAACCCTTCTTAACATATTTTGCTAAAAATTCTGCAGATTGTCTCCATGCAACGCAATTGATAAAATCAGCTTGTCTTTCACCATTTTGTGATTGATAAGTTCTATCTACTGCAATTGAAAAAGAAACAGTCGCTACATTTGATGGTGTATATCTTAACTCTGGGTCTTTTGTAATTCTTCCAACTAATACAACGTTATTAATCATAATATCCTCCTTAATTACTCTTGAGCATTAACGACGATATGACGAAGAATATTTTCGTTATATCCAACTACACGGTTGAACTCATTAACAGCTTCTACAGTTGCTTCAACAGTTAAAACAACATAGTATCCCTTATGATTCTTTTCGATATCATAAGCAAGCTCTCTAAGTCCCCACTCATTAACCTCTAAAACCTTTGAACCATTGTTAGTAAAAACCTCATTAAGAGTCTTTACTGTAGCAGCAGTTGCATCAGCATCTAGAGTTGGGCGAATGATATACATAACCTCGTACTTTTTCATAATTTGCGCACCTCCTATGGTCTATGGCCTGGTACATTAAAACGCAGGCAGAATGTGCATAATAAATATGCTTTTAAATAATACCACACTTTTTTATTTTAATCAATATCGTTTTTTATTTTTAACATCTAATGATCATCATCTCTATAATCATATCCTACAATTCCCCTCTTATTTTTATTACTTTTTTAACTCACTTATTTCTCTTCTACTTAAGTTGAATATAAAAAAATGACGCCCTCTAAAGCGTCATTAATTAGTATATTAAATTATAATTTTTTATCGTATATTTTTTTAAGCTCTTCAAATTTCTTTAACGATCTTAAAACAAAATCAGTTGTTACACAATAAGCTATTCTAAAATATCCTTTTACTCCAAAAGTATCTGATGGAACAAGCAATAAATCAAGTGATTTTGCAACCTCACAAAAGTGTTTTGAATCTTCTTCTAAACATTTTGGGAACATATAGAATGTACCACCAGGTTTTACAACCTCAAACCCTAATTCTTTAAGCTTATCATATAATATATTCATATTAGTTTCATAAACTTCTAAATCTGATGTCATATCAATACAATCTGCAACTGCTTCTTGTATTAAAGAAGTAGGGCAATTATGTCCAATACCTCTTGATATTTGAGCCATTATTTCAACAAGTATTTTATGGTCTTTGCATAATGGATTTACCGCAACATATCCAATACGTTCTCCTGGAATAGATAATGATTTAGAGAATGAATAACACATAAGCGTATTATCATAAAATTGCGATACGCAAGGATTATCAACACCCCTAAATACTATTTCTCTATATGGCTCATCTGATATCAAATATATTGGATGACCATATTTGTTTTCACTATCTTTTAATATAGATGCAAGTGTTTTAATAGTTTCGCTACTATATACAACACCTGATGGATTATTTGGTGTATTAATTAATACCGCCATTGTTTTTTCATTTATAAGTTTTTTAAATTTATCAAAATCAATTTCAAAATTTAATATATTTGCATCTACTACCTTTAATATAGCCCCAGTACCCCCTACATAATGATTATATTCAGGGAAGTAAGGCGCAAATGTAATTACTTCATCACCTGCAGTTGTAACTGCACGTAATGCATGAGCTAATGCTCCTGCGGCACCAGAGGTTGGGAATATGCAATCCTTTGTATAAGGAAGATTAAATCTTCTCTTAAGTGATTCAGCTACTTTTTCTCTCATATAGTCATTTCCAAGATTTGGACTATATCCATGTATTTCAAGAGATGATTTAGTATCTAAAATATTTTTAATTGCCATATCAAATTCAATTGGCGCATCTACTGATGGATTACCTAAAGAATAATCAAATACATTTTCTTCTCCTACTTCTTTTTTTCTCTTTAATCCATACATATACATTTCTCTTATTTGACTTTTTTTATTTGTTAAACTTTTATAATATTCATTAATCATTATATTTCTCCTTTATAAGGGCAATACACTTATCTATTGCATATTTTGTAGTAGCACTACGTACATTATTTCTTCCGATATTGCCAAAATATTTAACTTCTGAAAAAACATTATCTAAAATATTAAATCCGAAACATACCATACCTATTGGCTTATTATTAGTATCACCAGTTGGACCTGCAATACCAGATACAGAAATAGCTATTTCAGCTTTTGCTTTTACTGCAGCACCACGTGCCATTTCTTCTGCAACTTCTAAAGATACTACTCCATGCTCATCTATAGTATCACTATTTACGCCAAGAAGTTTTATCTTTGCCTCGTTTGCATATGTTATAAACGCCATATCAAATACAGATGAGGCATTCGCTACATTTACAATAGTAGATGATATCATGCCAGCTGTACATGATTCAGCTGTTGTTATATGAAGATTATGTTTCATTAAAATGTTTACAAGTTCTTCCTCATTCATAATATTACCTCTTACCTTTATACAAACTATTATACAAAAATAATCGCCCTTTTTAAAGGGCGAATATACTAGTTTGTATATGTAATGGTACTACCATTTCTAGATACTGTTAAAGTAACTGTTTCAGATGTTGTGCACAATCTTATAACATTACTTAAATCTGTAAGTGATTTTATCTCAATGTCATTAACTTTATTGATAAAATCACCGGAACGCATATTTTTAAATGAATTTCCACTACCTGATTTAATAACATAAATTCCATTATACATTCCTGTAGGGAAAGTAAACTCAGTAGTAGTTTCTCCATATTCATTATATTTATAATATGGTTGTTTTTCTAGGCCGTATACATATGAATAATGAATAAATGTTCCTTTTATTTCTACCCTTTCAACACTCTTTGAAGTAGACTTTTCAATATCATTTATTATTTTATACAGCGCATCATTTCTTATCGCAAAATTAAAATCCGATAAATCTTCCATATTTACCGCATCATCATCAACTGTCGCTGCAGTCTTATAGATATTTAGGCCTATAAGCTTTCCATTATAATCATATAATGGAGATCCTGTATTTTGATCTGTTGCCATAGCTTCATGTTTAATTTCCAGACCCTCATCATGAGATAATATTCCAATATATAGGTTATAAGCGTTCTCTTCGTAATCAAATTCACTAAGGCTTGTTGCGGTATCGCCAAATGTTGCGATACTAAAAACCATATCTCCAAGTGATGTGTCAAATGTATCAGTAAGCTCTGATACTCCTACATTAACATCAGTTGAAAACGTATATACCGCAACACTATTGCATTCATCATAACCTAAAATAGAGGCAGTAATCGGATTATTATAATCTTCTGCAAGTATTACCTCGTATTCAGTTACTTTAGATTGAGAATATGCATAGTCATCGGAATCAAATGATGTCATTAAATAATATTTTGTTAAACTCTTTTTATATACAACTGCACTCTTTAACTCATATGAATATTGTACTCTAAGGCCTACTCTTTGAGCAGTCTTTATTACAATTATCACATTAGAATCTATTACCTTATCTACTGCCGAAGAAAGTTCTTCCGATGTGTTTTTCAAGCTATATTTTTCATAACTTGTAACTATTTTAGTATCCTCTTCATCAAAATCGAAAAGGCTACATGAACTCAAGAATAAGGATATTAGTATTAGAGTGACAAGCATAAACTTATGTTTCATAAATATCACTCCTTTTATATAGAAAATGAATTATCGTTTAAAAATGATTTTATATTATCAGCTGTAATTGCATAATCCATATCTGCTACTTCATTATATGTATATGTACCAGTACTATCAGTTTCAGTTTTTTCAACTACGAGTCCTGCAACATTTAATCCTACTAGTTCTCCATCAAGAGTAAATAATCCTCCTCCTGAATTACCAGGGTTAATTGAGGCTGTATGTTGATATAGTTTTTTAGATGTAAGAACTTTACTTACAATACCTGAAGTTACTGTATTATAATATTCTAATGATACCGGAGATCCTACAGATATTACATTTGTACCTTTTCCTATAACTTTATTAGAAATTGTTGCAGCCTCTATAGTAAGCCCTGATTTACTAGGAGTTGCGATACGCAATAAAGCAAGGTCATCGCAAGTATTTTTTTCTCTTTCGGAATGAGTGTTACAAAACATAAGTGTTGCAGAATAATAACCGTATTCTCCTAAATATATACTTAAGTTATTAGACTCCTCATTTTCATTAGAAGCTTCAATAACGTGTCTATTAGTTAAATAATAAGAATAGTCACTATTTGTTTTAATGCATACGCATGAACCTATAGACATAGAGCTTGATGTCAGCATGTTTCTTACAGATGCGGTTGAATGTTTAACTTTATCATATGCTTCTCTATACGATGATATAACTTCAGTCGTAGAAAGCTCGCTATTAATATCAGCTGCATCTTCGCTTCCGTTAGAATCACTCTCAATTAAAGAGCATGATGTAAGAGATATTGTTGTTAATAATATTGGTATAATTAATAATTTCTTATTCATACTACTACCTTCTTTATATTTTAAATAAATTAATTGCATTTTGATCTGTAATATTTTCAATTGCATTATAATCTAAATTACGCAATCTTGCAATTTCTTCTGCAACAAACACCACATATGACGATTCATTTCTTTCTCCTCTATGAGGAGTTGGTGTCATATACGGACAATCTGTTTCAAGTAACATTTTATCTAGTGGTATATTTGTAGCAACTCTTTTAGGTTCTTTGGCATTTTTAAATGTAACTGGTCCATCAAGCCCAATATAATAACCTAAATCAATAAATTTTTGTGCCATTTCTAAGGATGAAGAAAAACAATGCATTACTCCATATGCCATTCCCTTATATTTCTTTAAGATTTCATATGTATCTTCTATGGCATCTCTTGAATGAATTATAAGAGGTAAGTGATATTTTATAGATAATTTTATTTGTTCTTCAAATACTTGTTTTTGTATATCCTTATTATCGCATCTCCAATGATAATCAAGACCACATTCACCTACAGCATATACTTTGTTCTTAGATATAAAATCACAAATATAATCTATATCAGATAAATCTATTATTTCTTCAGGATGAATTCCTGCAGTTGGGTAAAAAAATCCCGGATATTTTTTAGCCATTTCTTGCGCTTTTTGATTCCCTTTACGCTCAAATCCTACAAGAATTAGCTTATTCACATTATTATTCTTACATCTTTTAATGCAATCTTCTAAATCATTATCAAACGCCTCATCTAGAAGATGAGAATGAGTATCTATCATAATAATTACCTCGTAGATTTATTATATCACAAAAGTCAAAAAAAAGACTATAAGCATATACTTATAGTCTTAATTTCTTTTATAGGTTAATTACTCAATAATAGTAACTACTGATCCAGCACCTACAGTACGTCCACCTTCACGGATAGAGAACTTAGTTCCTTGCTCAATAGCAATTGGGTGAATTAATTCAACAGTCATCTCTGTGTTATCTCCTGGCATAACCATTTCCTTACCTTCTGGTAAAACGATTACTCCAGTAACATCAGTTGTACGGAAGAAGAATTGAGGTCTATAATTTGAGAAGAATGGTGTATGTCTTCCTCCCTCATCCTTAGTTAATACGTAAACTTGAGCTGTGAACTTCTTATGAGGATGAACTGAACCTGGCTTAGCAAGTACTTGTCCTCTTTGGATTTGATCACGAGTGATTCCACGTAGTAATGTTCCTACGTTATCTCCAGCCTCAGCGAAGTCTAGTAACTTACGGAACATTTCAATTCCAGTTACAACTGTAGATTGAGTATCCTTGATACCAACGATTTCAACTGTATCATTTAACTTTAACATTCCACGCTCAACACGTCCTGTAGCAACAGTTCCACGTCCAGTGATTGTGAATACATCTTCAACTGGCATTAAGAATGGTTTGTCATTGTCACGAACTGGAGTTGGGATATAGCTATCAACAGCATCCATTAATTCATGAACCTTTTCAACCCACTTATCTTCACCGTTTAATGCTCCTAGAGCAGATCCACGGATGAATGGAGTTTCATCTCCAGGGAATCCGTACTCGTTTAGTAACTCACGGATATCCATTTCAACTAGATCAACGAATTCATCATCATCAACGATATCGCACTTGTTTAAGAATACAACAATACGTGGAACTCCAACTTGCTTAGCAAGTAAGATGTGCTCACGAGTTTGAGGCATAGCTCCATCAGTTGCAGCAACTACTAAGATTGCTCCATCCATTTGAGCAGCTCCTGTGATCATGTTCTTAACATAGTCAGCGTGTCCTGGACAGTCTACGTGTGCATAGTGTCTGTTAGCAGTCTCATACTCAACGTGTGCAGTATTGATAGTGATTCCTCTCTCACGCTCTTCTGGTGCTCCATCGATTTGGTCATAAGCCATAGCCTTAGCCTTACCTTCTTTAGCTAAAACGTTAGTAATAGCTGCAGTAAGAGTTGTTTTACCGTGGTCTACGTGTCCGATTGTACCAATATTTACATGTGGTTTACTACGATTAAATTTTTCCTTTGCCATATTAAATGGTCCTCCTAATATATTTTTTTATTTTTTTTCAAAAATTTAACAATTTTTAATTCATATAGATTTTATAATATTTAAATTACAAAATCAAGTATAAATTAGTTTTGTCCTCTCTTTTTAATAATATCCTCTTGAATATTACGTGGACATTGCTCATAATGATCCATTTGCATTATGAATGTTCCTCTTCCTTGAGTGTTAGAACGTAGTGATGTTGCATATCCAAACATCTCTGCTAGTGGAACGAATGACTTAATAAGCATTGCATTTCCTCTCTTCTCTTGTGAATCTAGACGTCCACGACGAGAAGTTAAATCTCCAATTACGTTTCCAACATAATCTTCTGGAACGATTACATCTACAACCATGATTGGCTCAAGAATAACTGGTTTACATTTATCCTTAGTTGCCTTTAATGCCATAGATGCAGCGATCTTATATGCCATTTCTGATGAGTCAACCTCATGGTATGATCCATCGAATAATGTACATTTAACATCAATAACTGGGTATCCAGCAAGAATTCCATTAGGCATAGCCTCTTGTAATCCCTTATCAACTACTGGAATATATTCTCTTGGAACTGATCCTCCAACTACTGCATCAACGAACTCATATCCTTTTCCTTGATTTGGTTCGAACTTAATCCAAACGTGTCCATATTGTCCACGTCCTCCTGATTGACGGATGAACTTTCCTTCAACATCAGCAGTTTGAGTGATAGTTTCACGATATGAAACTTGAGGAGCTCCAACAGTAGCTTCTACCTTGAATTCTCTCTTCATACGGTCAACAATGATGTCTAGGTGTAATTCTCCCATTCCGGCAATAATTGTTTGTCCTGTTTCAATATCAGTATAAGTCTTGAATGTAGGATCCTCTTCAGCAAGCTTAATTAAAGCAGCTGTCATCTTCTCTTGGTCAGCCTTAGTCTTAGGCTCAACAGCAACAGAGATAACTGGCTCTGGGAATTCCATCTTTTCAAGAATAACATCAAATCCTTCAGCAGTTAGAGTATCTCCTGTAGTAGTATTCTTAAGTCCTACTGCAGCTGCGATATCTCCAGCAAATACTTCTTCGATTTGTTGTTGGTGGTTAGCGTGCATTAATAAGATACGAGAGAATCTTTCCTTAATGTTCTTAGTTGTATTTTGAACATAAGATCCAGATACTGCATGTCCTTGATATACACGGAAGAATGTTAATCTTCCTACGAATGGGTCTGTTAATACCTTAAATGCTAATGCAGCAAATGGTGCATCATCAGATGGGTGAATATCTTCTTCTTCACCATCAGCCTTATGACCAACTGTTGATTGAACATCAATTGGAGATGGTAAATAATCAACTACACCGTCAAGCATTCTCTTAACACCCATATTGTGGAATGCAGATCCACAGAATACTGGGAAGAACTTAACAGCTAGAACTGCCTTACGAATAACAGCCTTAATTTCCTCAGTTGAGATTTCTTCTCCTCCAAGATATTTTTCCATTAAGTTGTCATCGAATTCAGCAACAGTTTCGATTAATAAATCTCTCTTTTCTTGGCAAATGTCTAAGATGTCAGCTGGAATTTCAACTTCATGACAAGTTTCTTCAGCATCTCCTTCATAAACATAACCCTTCATTTCAATTAGGTCTACATGTCCCTTGAATTGGTCCTCAGCACCAATAGGCCATTGAACTGCAGCAGCAGTAGCTCCTAATCTATCATGGATAGTGTTAACTGAATATTCAAAATCAGCTCCAACCTTATCCATCTTATTTACAAATACAATACGTGGAACGTTATAATCTGTAGCTTGTCTCCAAACTGTTTCAGTTTGAGGCTCAACTCCAGCTTGTCCGTCTAGTACTGTTACAGCACCGTCTAGTACACGAAGTGAACGTTGTACTTCAACAGTGAAGTCTACGTGACCTGGAGTATCAATAATGTTTACACGATAATGATCTCCCTTATAAGGCCAAATAGCAGTTGTGGCAGCAGAAGTGATAGTTATTCCTCTCTCCTTCTCCTGATCCATATAGTCCATTGTAGAAGCTCCATCATGAGTTTCTCCAATCTTATGAATTTTTCCTGTATGGTAAAGGATACGCTCAGTTGTTGTAGTTTTACCTGCATCAATGTGAGCCATAATTCCTATATTACGGTATTTCTCTAATGGGTATTCTCTTGCCATAATAACTTATCCTTCCTTTATCAAATTAGAAACGGTAATGAGCGAAAGCCTTATTAGCTTCAGCCATTCTATGAGTGTCATCTTTCTTCTTAACTGATGCACCTTGTCCGTTTGATGCGTCTAAGATTTCCTTAGCTAACTTTTCTTCCATAGTCTTCTCGTTTCTTAAACGAGCATAAGTTGTTAACCATCTTAATCCTAGTGTTTCTCTTCTTTCAGGTCTTACTTCAACTGGTACCTGATAGTTTTGTCCACCAATACGACGGCTCTTAACTTCAACTGTTGGCATAATATTTTCCATAGCTTGGTTAAAAACCTCAAGTGGATCTTGTCCTGTTGTTTCCTTAACACGGTTAAATGCACCGTATAAAATGCTTTGCGCAGTTCCCTTCTTACCATCAAGCATGATAGCATTAATAGTTCTAGTTACAAGCTTAGAACCATATATTGGATCTGGAAGCACGTCTCTCTTAGCGATATGTCCCTTACGAGGCATGGCGATTCCTCCTTTTAAATCTTTATTTTCTAATTATTTAGAATGATTATTTGTTTTCTTATTTTATATTAAATATTACTTCTTAGCAGCTTTTGGCTTCTTAGCTCCATATTTAGAACGAGCTTGTAGTCTTCCAGCTACACCAGTAGTGTCTAGAGCACCACGAATGATATGGTATCTAACTCCTGGAAGGTCCTTAACTCTTCCTCCACGAATTAATACTGTACTGTGCTCTTGTAAAGAGTGTCCAACTCCTGGAATATAAGCAGTAACTTCCATTCCATTTGTTAACTTAACACGGGCATACTTTCTTAAAGCTGAGTTTGGCTTCTTAGGTGTCATTGTAGTAACACGAGTACAAACTCCACGCTTTTGAGGAGCGTTTACTTCAGTATACTTCTTTTGAAGTGTGTTATACCCAACTCCAAGGCTAGGTGATTTACTCTTTCTAGTCTTGTCTTGTCTTCCTTTACGAACTAATTGTGCAATTGTTGGCATAAAATGTTCTCCTTTCTACCACAAAGTGATATTTACATTTTTATTAATTACCATAAAATTATTCATGTGAATTTTTTCACAGCGATATTATTTTATTCTATTAGATTAACAAAGTCAACAAAAAAAGTTAAAAAAATGCAATTTTCTTTCATATGTAGAAACACTCGGTTGTGTGTAATTGCGTTTTTCCCACCATTAAGGGATATCTTAAAATAATTATTTTTTTGATTTTTTAATAAAAAAAGGCCGAATAGTCTTTTACTCGGTCTCGTGTGTTTCTTAAAATTGTGCTTCTTTTTGTAAAAATTTAGGTTATAATAGTATGGAATTCTTATATTTTTTAATAAATGTCCTCGTAGCATAGCTGGATAATGCATTCCCCTCCTAAGGGAAAGACCGTGCGTTCGAATCGCATCGAGGACGCCAGATAAATTATCAATTACAATTTAAATCACTAAAATTTAATCTTGTTTAATCAATGTCTTATAAAAAATGAGATACCAGTATTCTTTGGTATCTCATTCTTTTTTATAATACGGCGCTGTTTTTATAGCTAAGTCTCTAGGTTCTACGGCGTAGATTTTAAAGAACCTCTTTAAATAAATCGGTGGGTTGATTGATTGAAACATTCCATAAAAAAGTGATGAAAATAAATCTGGCTAAAATTATTATAAATTTATTATTTAGATATTATTTTTAATTTCAATAAAAGAATCTTTGTCTTCGAAACAAAACTCTATTAGAATATTATTTCTATTAAGTTTATGATCTTTGATTATGCTACCTTTTAAAAATAAGATAGAATTCATATATCCAAATTCAATGATTTCAAAGGAAATATTACCATCAATGATATCAGTAATATCTGATAATTTTCCCTTAATCTTTCCTTTTTTAATCCTATATAGATAAACATTAATGAAGTCGATTGAATTTTTACCGAAATTAATAATTATTTGATATTCTAGTTCTTTTTCTAAATTATATGAATTCCATATATTAAAATTAATACAATTATCTTTGATATTAATTTCACCTATTATCTTATCATGTAGAAATCAAAAAAATTATAATTATTAATATCGTCTTTAGTTACCTTTAAGTTCATTTAAACACCATCCATTTCTATTTAGCCAATCTAACACTTTATTTGATAGTTTGGGTGCACCATGGCCATCATCATAAATTGTCATGTCTTTATTTATTGCAGCACAATCTTTAAAATGAATATAATCTTGGCCATATTCTCTATGGGCTTTATCCACTCTATCAACTTCTTTTGGAGTTTGCCCTTTTTCAACTTGTTTTGAATTTAATTTTTAGAAGTTTCATTATCAGCAAATACATTTACAATTCGTTTCAATACTAATTTTATTTTATTCCAATTAGTAATCACTATTGTTTAAATTACTAAGATAGATGCAGTTATTATAACTGTTTTAACTACGTCAGGAACAAAGAATGCTTTTAGAGTAGCAATCATCAAATTACATGCTCCCTTAATCGCAATAATTGCTGAACATACTTTTTACATGCTTAATATAACACCATTTTCAAATAAAATGATATTCTATAGTATATTTTAGAATCTTACCTAAATCTGTTTTTATAATATTTTAGTTAAGCACTTATCATATAAAAAATCTTTTATACTAACATCATTTTTTTCATAATATTTAATTAAGCGAGTTTTAAATTCGGACACTAATTCTGCAGGTATCACGATTAATCCCATTCCTCTACTAATTAAATAATGATTTGCAAAAATAACTGCAGTTCTTTTATTACCATCTAAGTATAATTGTTTTTTCATTACATATAATAGCAATTCAATTGCAACATCATATGAAGCATCTTTTGATAATAATGTTGATAAATCTTCTTTTACTTGTGGCTCATATGGAAGAGGCGGAATATATGTAGAGCCACCAATTGAAACAGCTACACTTCTAATTCTTCCTGCTGTATATGAAAATCCTTCTTCCACGATTTCATTAATTTGGCATAAAATAGCATAGTTTGTAGGATAAGTTATAACCCCTTCACCTAATATGAATTCCCAAGCATGCTTTAGATTTACAACTTTAGAAATATCAGATGCTGTCATATCTTTTACTTTACCACCATTAATAATAGTTTCAGTATCAGAATATGTAGTAGCGACACCTTCAAGCATTGCTTGTTTATAAATCGAATCAACCATATTTCTTCTAGCCAAATCTACATTGACTTTAATATTATCAGTTAATTCTAATGATTCATATTGTAATAGTCCCAACTCTTTTTTTATTTCTTTTAATCTTTTTTTATACTCTCTAACGACTCTATTATTCTCTAAAATAAGGTTATTTAATTCAATGCTATATTCACCAGCATATTTTGAAGTAGAAATTCCATCATCGCGATAATGGACATAAATATATTTTTTTTCGTTTTTTTCTCTTATTTCTATTGAACCATGTATCATTTTATTAATTCTAGAATTAAGTAATTCTTGTTCATGTAATAATTTTGCAACGTTTGCCATATTAACCATCTCCAATGTGCAACTTTTTCATCATTTTTGTTTCACATGTTGATTTTATCATGATTATAAATTATGTGCAACATTTCTATATAATTTGTTTCACATATTTCTATAACGCAACACTATTACTAAAACTTAATATTAAATATAAAATTTAAAAAGTATTTTAAAATTCAAAAAGAAAGACCGTGTATTCTTATCGCACCTGGAACGCTATATAAATTATCAATTACAATTTAAATCACTAAAATTTAATCTTGTTTAATCAATGT
>CAVAQB010000070.1:0-4807 GCA_963590725.1 Anaeroplasmataceae bacterium
GTATATTTTTATGACAAACGCTTTTAAAAAAATTACAATTATGACAGGAATTACTTCGATTGCTCTTGCATCAGTTTTCTCTTTATCATCATGTAAAAAAGATACTGAAGTGATAAATGCTTACGATATAGCTGTCTCTAATGGGTTTGATGGCAGTGAATCTGATTGGCTTGCATCTCTTAAAGGAACTGATGGAAGTGATGGAGAAGATGCAAAGGTTGAAACAGCATATAGTATTTATAAATCTTTATTAGAAAATACTGATTATAGTGGGACTTATCAAGAATTTTTAAAGGAATATCTAGGAAATAATTATAGTATTGATTACTATATGAATAAATCTTTAATGCAAACAGTTGAAATTGTTTCAACATTTAATGTAACAACAACACAAATAGGTTTTGGACCTGGAAAACAACAAACTACAACTGAGGAGCAAACATACCAAGGCACTGGAGTATTCTATCAAATTGATACAACAGAAGGAGATGCATATATTATTACTGCGTTCCATATGATTTATGAATCTGATTCGACATCTGAGAATGGAATATGTACTAATATATCATGCTACATATATGGAAGCGATGAGGCGATGAGTGCTACTTATATTGGAGGAGATATATCAAATGATATCGCAATCTTAAAAATAGATGATTCTGATGTCATAAAAGATAACACAATGATAAGCGAGGTTACATTTGGTAACTATAATAACTTATATATTGGTGAATCAATATATGCAGTAGGTAATAATAAAGGTCAAGGATTATCAGCTGCTGAAGGAACTCTATCTTTATTATCATATTATTGTTCCTATGAAATTTCAGATTATTCCGCAAATGTTAGATCTATTAGATATGATGCTGCAAATAATTCAGGAAACTCAGGTGGTGGAGTTTACAATGAATATGGGGAACTTATTGGAATAGTCGATTGTAAGATGGAAGAAACAGGTGTTGAGGGATTGCAATTTGCAGTACCTGTATCAACAGTAGAGCCAATTGCTTATCATGTTGTTACAAACTATGAAAAAAGTGGGACAACATCAAATGAGAAAGTATATTTAGGTATTGTAACACAAGATAAAAATTCAACTGCATATGTTAATTTAGAAACAAATATGTATAATACAAAATCAGAGGTTACAGTTTATTCGATTTCTGATACTAGTGTACTTAAGGATAGTGGAATTGCGGTAGGTGATATAATAACAAAGATTGAACTTAATAAAGGTGCTACTACAAATAATAGAGTGTTAAATGTATATCATGGATATGATATTTCAGAATTCTTATATTATGCTTCAAAAAATGATACACTTACTATTACTTATAAATCAAATGGAATGGAATACACAAAAGATATTACATTATCATATACACAAAGTATGCCTGAAGGAAATTAAGATAAAGAAATGGTCGAAAGACCATTTTTTTAATAAAAAAACAAATTAATATGCTATAATATATTTGTTAATTAAAGAGGTATTAATATGAGTGAAGATAAGACTATAGATGAAAAAATTAAAGAAAAATTTAGTCCATACTTTAAAACTCTTCCAACTAATAATATTAAGCATATAATTGCTGTTTGTTCTGGTAAAGGTGGAGTTGGTAAATCGTTTACTACTGCAATGCTTGCGGTATCAATGAAGAAAAGAGGATATAAGGTAGGTATTCTTGATGCTGATATAACAGGACCATCGGTTCCTCATGCTTTTGGTATTCATGAAAAAATTACTGGGACTAAAGATTCAAAATTAATTCCAGCAGAGACAAAAAGTGGTATAAAAGTTGTATCAATTAATCTTTTATTAGAACACGAAGATGATGCCGTAGTATGGAGAGGACCAGTTTTAGCTAATGCGCTACAACAATTTTATTCAGATACTATGTGGGGAGATATAGATTATTTATTTGTTGATATGCCTCCAGGAACATCTGATGTTGCCTTAACTGTATTTAAAAACTTTCCAATTTCTGGAGTAATTATTGTCTCTACTCCACAAGAACTTGTACATATGATTGTAGGTAAAGCTGTTCAAATGGCAGAAATGCTTAAATTAAATGTGATTGGAATTATTGAAAACTTTGCATATATTAAGTGCCCACATTGTAATGAACTTATTTATTATAATGGTGATTCTACATTATATGACTTATGCAATACTTATCATACATTCCCGCTAGGATCAATTCCTTTTGATCCAGAACTTAGAAAAATATTGGATAAGGGAATGGTTGAAGAAGCCGATACAAAAGATTTTAATGATGCAATAGAAACAATATTAGAAATTAAGTAATAATTAAGAGGAGATTTAACATGAAAAATATTTATATGATTGGTGATTCTACAATGCAATATAATAACTTCCAAACATATCCGCAGGTTGGTTGGGGACAAGTCCTACACTTATTTGCACATGAAGATGTAACAATTCATGATTATGCTAAAAATGGAAGATCTACAAAATCATTTATAGATGAAGGTAGATTTGATAAGGTGTTATCTCACCTTACAGAAGGTGACTTTGTAATATGTCAATTTGGTCATAATGATGAAAAAATAGAAGACAAAACACGTGGAACTTACCCTGATACTACATATATAGAAAACTTAAAGTTTTTTTATGAAAAAGTAGTTGAAAAGAAAGCTACATTTATTCTTGCAACATCTATTTCAAGACGTAAATTTATTGATGGAGTATGTCAAGATACACATAAAGGATATCCACAAGCAATGCTTAAGTTCGCTAAAGAATATAACATTTTGTGTATAGATTTAAACCAAATGACATTAGATTTATACAATGAACTTGGTGAAGAAGAAACAAAGAAATTTCATATGATTTTCCCAGCTGGTATGTATTATACATATCCTGAAGGAAAAGAAGATGGATCACATCTTCGTTTTGATGGCGCTTTTATGGTAGCTAAGTTGTTTGTTGAAGGCCTTTTTAAAACAAATTCAGCTATGAAGGATTTATTTTATGCGCCAGATTCAAAAGCTGACATTGATTGGGCAATGCTTATTGACTAATTTAAAAGAGACTAGTTTTCTAGTCTTTTTTTGAAGGGATGATATTATGAAACTTATAAATTATAACTATAAAGGAATTGATAATATAGGTGTTTTAAAGGGTGATTTAATATATCCTACAAAATATAATGATTTATTTGATTTGATGACAGATTATAATGTAGGTGATTTAAATAAACTAAAATTATTTGATCCAATAAATATTTCTTTGGTTAAATTTAATGCGATAATAAAAAATCCAAAACAAGATATTATCTGTGCTGGAATGAATTATTATGAGCATAAGAAAGAATGTATAGATGCTAATCTTGACCATGATAAAACGATACATTCTGTATATTTTTCAAAAAGATGTGTTCATGCAAAAACTTCTTTGGATATATTAAATCTACATCTTGATATTACAAATGAACCTGATTATGAAGGAGAACTTGGAGTAATTATTGGTAGAGATTTATATAAACCCAAAAAAGAAGAAATATTCGATTCTATATTTGGATATACTATAATTAATGATGTATCAGCAAGAGACCTTCAAAGAGTTCATCAACAATTCTATTTTGGCAAATCTCTTGATGATTATACGTCTATATCAGAAATACTTGTGACACGTGATGAATTTATAGGATACCCTGATTTAGAACTTAAAACTTATGTTAATGGTGAATTAAGACAACACAATCGCACATCTAATATGATATTTTCAATTGAATATATGTTAAATGAATTATCACAAGGTATAACATTAAAAAGAGGTACAATATTATCTACAGGAACACCATCAGGAGTAGGTAAGGGATTTAATCCTCCTAAAATGTTAAAGACAAATGATGTTGTTAAAATAGAAATAGAAGGAATAGGAAGTCTTATTAATAAATTTAAATAAAAATTATATTTTAAATGAATTTGATTTGACTTTATAATGATATAAAAATATCTAAATGATTTTATCTTGGAGATATTTCTTTTAAATCACCAGGCTTCATATCGCCTAAACTATATTTGCCAATTTTAATTCTTATAAGCTCTGTGACTTTATTTCCACATGAAATAGCCATTTTACGACATTGATGATATTTTCCTTCATAAAGTGTAAGAGATAGATGTAGGTTGTCTAATTTTTGAAATTTAAATGGTTTTAAAGGCACTCCATCTAAATCTTTAAGAGAAGATAATTTATCTATGAAATCATTTGTAATTATATCCTTAAGTGTAAGAATATATGTTTTATCAATTAAGTCAATTGAATTCATAATTGAATCTATAAAAAGATGGTCGTTAGATAGTATAAGCAATCCTTCACTATCTTTATCTAATCTTCCAGCAGGAATTACTTTAAAATCTAAATTAAGCTTATTGTTAATATTAATATCTTTATTACCTAGTGTAGACAAAACACCTCTTGGTTTATAATATAAAAAATATCTATTTTTAATAGGCGTAATAAGATTTTTTGACACGGTGATTTTATCACTATCTTTTACTATATAAGAAGATGGCATAATAATATCATTAACTTCTACTAAATTATTATCAAAAAGGGCTATAGATTCGGCTTTTGTCATATTGTTATACATCATTACATATTTATATAGTCTCATGTAATTTCACCTCTATAATTATTTTAACATTTTTTAACTTTTTTTGTTGACAATCTTAGTTTTTAGCGTATAATAATAATCGTGCTGTAAAGATACAACTTAATTTTAAATGGACCGTTAGCTCAGTTGGTAGAGCAAATGACTCTTAATCATTGGGTCTAGGG
>CAVAQB010000071.1:0-1986 GCA_963590725.1 Anaeroplasmataceae bacterium
GAGAATAAATCCTAAGAAAAGAAAAAGATTTTTTAAAAAAATAGAAGCTAAATATATAGAATATAATAATTATAATATTGGCTTAAGTATGTTTAGACAAACATGTGCTTCATATAGAGAACATGTATCTAAAGGAAATAATAATAAATTTTTAAGAAGAATAAATGATATTAGTTCTTTTAAAGATTTAAAGGCTAACAAAATAGTAGTAAAAGTTAAAAAAGTAGTAGATTATAAATGATAAATTAAAAGTGTTGATATTTACATTATAAAAATTCAATGTATCAAAAAATAATTTTAAATAAAAATAATGCATTATGCTGATATTATACCTTCAAATGTTTGAAAATATACCCAAAATGCGCTATAATAAAATAAATAAGTGCGTTTGGAGATGAAAATCATGGATATATATATGAATGTATTTGCCCTAATTATAATTTTTATGATACTTTTCTTCTATTTATTTAATGGTAAAACACTCATTAAGATAAATAGGTTATTTATTAATTTAAATATAGCTATTGTAATATCAATTATTTTTGATGTGTTATTACTTGAAGTGGGTAATCATTCAGATATGTCTCTTTTTATTACGATATTATCTAAAGCATATTTAATAGCGTTAGTTTTAGATTCATATTCTTTTTATATATATTCTCTTAAGCTTATCTATGATAAAAATAATTCAATAGTTAAAAAAAATTTAATTATATCTTCAGTAATATTATTAATTTCTGCAATTCTTATTATATCGCTACCTAAAACTAGTAATGAAGATGCTAATGGACAAGCATATTTAACTGGTGCCATTCTTATAATTTCTTATGCTACATCATTTGTTTACTTGTTATCAACATTTATTTTTGCGAATATAAAAAACAATTTGATAAATAAAAGAAAAAATCTAGGTATAGCGTTATATGTTTTACTTTGGGTAATTTCTACATTACTTCAAATTATAATGAATTTTGTCGCAAAATCTCATTCTGTTGTCTACTTTGGACGTCTTGCCTCAGCTATTGGAGTACTTTCTTTATTTGCGTTAATTGAAAATCCAGAAAATGATACAGAATCAGAACATGGATTCTTAAATGCTACTGCACTTAAAAAATATGCAGGGAAAATATATGATAGAAAAAATGAGGAAAAAAGCAGTGTTATAATATTTTCTTTTGATAGATCATTTTATACAACAAATGCTGGCTTTAAAAAACTACTTCAAACAATATCTCAAATTAGTGAAAAAGACATATCTAAATCATTTAAGTATGATTCATATACTTATATTTATGTTATGAATAAAAAAAGCAAATATGATTTTAATGAATTGCCACATATTATAGAAAATAAAGTAATTAAAGAAATGGAATATTTTAAACATGTGCATTATCATATAGATATATTGCCTAATACTTTAGAAATAAAATCATCAAGAAATTTTATAAATGATATTGGTGAAATTACTAAAAATGTAAAGTTTGATAATAAAGTAGAAGTAATTACAGATGAATGTTTATCTGGTATTGAAAAGAAATTAAGACTATCAGATTATATTAATTATTGTATTAAAAATGATAGGATTTATGTTTATTATCAAGGTATTGTATCTAGCAAGAGTGAAAAATTTGTATCAGCTGAAGCATTAGTTCGCCTAAAAAATGGAGATGGTGAAATGATAAGTCCAAACGACTTTATTCCGATGCTTGAGGAAGATGGCAGAATTATTGAAGTTTCTGAAAAAATATTTGAACATGTTTGTAAATTTATTTCAACTAATAATCTAAAAGAATTAGGCTTGAATTACATTGAGGTTAATTTATCTCCAGAACAATTTAAAGATACCGATTTAGTTTCTAAGTACTTAGATATCGTAAAAAAATATAACGTAAATCCAAGAAATATTAACTTTGAAATTACTGAAACAACTGTGGGAGATTTAAATTATAACGTTAAAGTTATGAATGAATTTAAAAAATATGGTTT